>CANRHF010000071.1 GCA_947630345.1 uncultured Oscillospiraceae bacterium
AAGGCCAGAACAAAAAGCGCCACGGCGGTGTATTTTTTCTTCTTTCCGGCCAAAACGCCCAGCCCGGTACACATGCTCCCCAGCCCCAGCACCATCAGGAGGATGAAGACGAAGCTGCCGCTGAATACCGGCGGCGCGGCGGCGAGGAGGAGCTCCCGCTTTCGCCCGAAAACGGCCATCAGCATCCCCGCTCCCGCCAGGGCAAAGCCGATGGACTGCACCGGCAGGAACATGGAGTTAAGTACGGCGAAATCGCAGATCCCGGCGGCGTACAGGAGCTTCCAGAGGGCTTTGAGAAATCCGGCAGCAAAAATATCGATCACGCCGGCGGCAAAGAGCGTAAAGGCGGTCTTGCCCATTTTCAGGTCCCGGAGCAGCAGCACCGCCGCCGCCCCGAAGAGTGCTACCGGCAGAAAATCCACCAGGGCCATGGGAACGGTAAATTCGTACACGGTTCGGCCCTCCTTTCTTACTTCTGCTTATTCAGGTGGTAGATGGGCAGCAGGGGAATGAGGATGGGGGTGGAGTCGGTATAGGCCTTGTAGTCCGGGTCGTCGCCGTAGCGGGCCATCTGCCGCTTTTCCAGCCGCTGGGCTCCGTTGAACATGATGAACACGATGCACACATAGGCGATGATCGCGGTGAGCCACTGCCCCACGCCCGTCAGGGTGTCCAGGCAGGAGACGGTCAGGCCGGTCCAGAACAGGATCTCGGCAAAATAATTGGGGCAGCGGACGATCTTGTACAGGCCCTGGGTGGCCACCTTGTCGGGGTTCTGGGCCTTCTGGGCGCTCTTCTGCTGGTCCGCCACCGCCTCCAGCGCGATGGCCAGGGCGCAGATGACGATGCCAGCCCAGGTAAAGCCGGAGACGGCGCCGCCGTTGTACAGCCGGAAATATACCGGGGAGGTCTGGGCCACATACAGTACCCCCATGAACAGCCACATAGCCACCTTCACAAAGAAAGGCAGGGCGCTCTCGTCCCCGGTGGCCTCTTTCAGGGTCTTGCGGTAGGCGGCGTTTTTCAGCTCCCGCACCAGCAGGAAGCCGGACAGGCGGATGCCGTAGATTAGCAGCAGCAGGCACAGAATGTAGTGGGCCGCCTCCGCGTGGAACACCCCCACCAGGCTCATCAGCGCCAGGGTCACGCCCACGGCCGCCACGGAGAAGCCATAGCCGATGGACATGAAATAGACGTACTTCTTAAATCCGCACAGGCACGCCGCCAGGCATACCGCGAATAAAATTCCAAGATATCCCCAGCCCATGTTTTACTCCTTTCCAAAGCTCTTGTTGATATATTCCCGGAAGCTCATGTCCCCGGTGACGGTGTCGCCCACCATCTCCTCGGTGAGGGTCCACTTGGAGAACTTGAGGATGGCTTCCTTGCCGTTTTTCTTAAATTTGTTGACAAAGGCCAGCACGTCGAACAGCCAGGCCGGGGCCCGCTTGATTACCGGCTCCTTCCCGGCGGCGGCGAAGCACATCTTGGCGATCTCCTCGTAGGACCAGGTCTCCTTGCCGCCCACGTTGTAGGTTTTGTTGTCGTCCATCATGTGCTCCACGATGAAATCGGCAAAGTCCTCGGTGGAGACCACGTTGGCGTGGACCGGGGTATTGCCCAGGAGAGTCACCTCGCCCTTTTCAATCATGGGCTTGAACACCTTGACAATATCGTAAAAATAGCCGGTGGGCCGGAAAATGCACCAGGTCAGGCCGCTTTTTTTCAGCTCCTCTTCAAATAGGTACTTGGCATGGAGCATGGGCACCTTGGGGGCCTTGTCCGCCTTGAGAACGGAGACGTAGGCGAAGTGCTTCACCCCCGCCGCCTGGGCCTCCCGGAGCAGGTTCAGGTTGCCCTGATAGTCGATGTCGTAGTTGGTGACGGTGGCGGAGGTCTTGGTCAGGCCCACGGTGGTGATCACGCAGTCCGCCCCATCGCACAAGCCCTTCAGGGCCTCCGGCTTGGTCACGTCCAGCTTCCGGAAGGTGAAGTCCCCGGTCAGGCCCAGGTCCCGCTCCACCATGTCCGCCGCCACCACGGTGTGGCCCGCCTTCAGCAGCGCCTTGAACACATCGGAGCCCAGGTTGCCGTAGGCTCCCGCCAGAACGATTTTCATTTTCAGGTTCCTCCTCATCATTTTGTTAATATAAGACGCACCCGGTGTAGGTGATCGTCTTTTCTCCGTAATAATAGTTTGCGCCGCAGTCCCGGCAGACCTGGGTGACGAACAGGCCATAGCCCTCCATGGAGGACATGGCCTTCTCCGGGAACCGGCACGCTTCCGGGTAGGCACAGCTGCCGCAGACCCGGCAGCCTCCCGCTCCCAGGCACAGAGCCCCCGGCTCCTCCCGCCGCAGCTCCTCCCAAAAGGCCCGCAGCAGGGCCAGGTGCCGCTCCTCGGTCCAACGGTAGGCCCGGGTGTCGATGGCTTTTTCCGTCCGGCCCACGGTTTGCAGCAGAAGGCCTCGGGAATAGCTGTGGAGCCGCTGGGCGCATTCTTCCAAAGTGCCGCAGGCCGGGGGACAGGTCCAGTTTTTGCCGTAGGCATGGCACCGGTCCGCCCGGCACATCTCCCGCACCGCCGGCAGGGGCGTCAGCTTTTGGGGGTCCAGAGGCGTCGCCGCTGAAAAGCCCAATTCCAAGGCCCTTTTTTGCCAATCCGTCATGACTTTGCCTCCCGAAACTCCATAGACTTGGCAAACCGCCGGGGGAATCCAGGGAGACTCGATAATTCTATGGGCCGAATCCGTTCCGCCAGAGTCTGGGCCAGGGCCAGCGCGGATTCATCCCGTGCCAGGCGGATGGCGCCCGCTCCCGCCGCGTTGCCTACCGAGGTGATTTTCTCCAGCAGCTCCTCCGGAATCAGGCCGATCCGGCAGGCGCTGGCGGGGTTCAGGGCGCTGCCAAAGGCCCCTGCCAGGAACACCCGTTGAATTTCCTCCATTTTCACACCCATCTGTTCCGCCAGAAGCTCGATCCCGGCCCGTATAGCCCCTTTGGCAAGCTGCACCTGACGGATGTCCTCCTGGGATAGAAAAATTTGTTCCGTCAAACGCAGATCGGATTTCACCCGGCCCCGGCGGTTGATTTGACCGGCCTCCAAAAACACCGCCACGGCGTCGATGAGGCCGGAGCCGCAGAGGCCCTTGGGCTCCCCGCCGCCGATGACGTGAAAATGAAGGTCCCCGTTTTCCGCCCAGACCCGGTCGATTGCGCCCGCGGTGCCCCGCATTCCAAAGTGGATCCCGGCCCCCTCCAGGGCGGGCCCCGCCGCCGTGGCGCAAGCCAGGAGCCCCTTCCGGCTGCCCAGCACCATTTCGCCGTTGGTGCCGATATCCAGAAGAAGGGTCAGTTCCTCCGCTTCCTGGAGATTTTCCGCCAGCACGCAGCCCAGAATGTCCGCTCCCAGAAACCCGGCGATATCCGGCACCAGGAGCAGCTCCGCCGCCGGGCAGCAGGGAAGGGCCGGCCCGCAGGCCACGGTTTTCGCCTGCCGCAGCAGGGGGTCAAAGGGGGGCCGGGCCAGATTTTCCACCGGAAGACCCAGAAAGAGCTGCTGCATACAGCTATTTCCCACCACTGCTACCCGGCGGATGGCGGCGGGGTCTGTGCTGCTGGCCTCGCAGACCGAACGGACCAGCGCCTCCATGCAGCGACGGATGGCGGCGGTCAGCGCCGACCCTTCCCCCGCCAGGGCGGCCCGGATCCGGGAGACCACGTCCGCGCCGAAGGCGGTCTGGGGATTCAGGGCGCTGGCCGTGGTCAGTATTTCCCCCGCCTCCGAAAGTAGATAACAGACCACCGTGGTGGTGCCGATGTCAAAGGCCAACAGCGCCCCGGTCCCCGGCTTCCCGGCGGACGCAGGGAAATCTGGTCCGTGGCTGGCGGGCAGAAGGACGGTCATATCCGTTTCCACCACGGTCTGGCAGGCCAGAACCTCCGCGCAGTTTACGGATACACGGCATTTGCCGCATTTACCTAGGCCGCCGCAGGGGGCGTCCGGGTAGAATCCCGCCTGCCGCAGAGCATTAAGCAGCCCGGTTCCCGCCGGAACCGAAAACTGCCGCCCATCCGGCAGAACGGTCAAAACCGCCATCAGATCCCTGCCCAGTCCCGGCAGACGGACACAGTCTTCTGGGGGCTGTGGGCCCACTCGTCGGCCCCGATCGCTTTGCAGGCGTCCTCGCTCACCGGCGCGCCGCCGATGATGATCTTTACCTGGTCCCGCATTCCCGCGTCGGAAAAGGCCCGGACCGTGGCTTTCATGGAGTCCAGAGCCAGGGTCAGCACCCCGGACAGGGCGATAATGGAGATCCCCTGGTCCTTCGCCGCCTCCACCACCTTTTGGGGCGGAACGTCGATACCCAAATCCACCACCTCAAAGCCGCCCGCTTCCAGCATGGAGCGGACGATGTTCTTGCCGATATCGTGCAGATCGTCCTTGACGGTGCAGAGGATCATTTTCGCCTTTTTTCCGGCGCTTTCCGTGCCCACCAGGGCGTCCTTCAAGGTCTCCACCGCGTCGGTCATCAGTTCTCCGGCGTAGATCAGGTCCCCGACGAAGTATTCGCCCTCCTCAAAGAGCTTTCCCACCGTGTCCATGCCCTTCTGGCAGGCGTCCATGGCCTTGCCGGCGTCGCCGCCGCCCTCCGCCATGACCTGCTCCAAGAGCTCCTTTACCGTATCTTCGTCCAGCTCGCCCATGGCCTGGGCCAGCGCTTCAAAATCGACCATTTTCGATCCTCCTTACTTTTTCTGCCCAAATTTTCCCTGGCGGTAGGCACGGTTGTAGCGCCTGCCGCCTTTATCTTTCATCCGCAGGGCCTCGCAGGCAAAGACGGTGCCCATCATGTCGGCGCTGCAGGGGTCCAAAATGGCGCTGTCCAGCCCGGCCGCCAGGGCGTAGCTCAGACAGTTCATGTTCACATACTTCCGGGCGGGCATTCCAAAGCTGATGTTGGAGATGGCCCCCGTGACCTTCACCGCCGGGGCATAGGCGTGGATCTCCCGGATGCAGAAGCAGAAATCCTCCATGGCGCTGGGCACCGTGGCCAGGGCCATGACGCAGGGGTCGATGTGCAGATTTTCCAGGGCTACCCCGAATTTATCCGCCTTGTCGATGATCCGCTTGGCGATATCCACCTTTTTGGCCGGGTCGGCGGGGATGCCCTCCCGGTCGCAGGTCAGACCCACCACCTGCCAGGCCGTCCCGGCGATGAGAGGGAAGATGGTCTCGCATTTGGTACCCTCCTCGTTGACGGAGTTGACCATGCCGGGCCGCTTTGCCCGACCCTCTTCCAAAATCCGAGCCAACAGCTTGGCATTGGGGCTGTCGATGCACAGCGGGGTCTCCGCCGCCTCCTGTATCTGCCCGATCAGCCACACCATGGCGTCAAATTCCAGCTCCGTGGCGGTGCTGGGGGCGCAGTCCAGAAAGTCCGCCCCGGCGGCGGCCTGGGCGGCGGCCCGGGCCCGGATCACGCTTTCGTCCCGGGCCTCGATTGCCTGCTTCACAGCGGGGATAGCGCCGTTGATCTTCTCACCAATGATGATCATGCCGTCACCTCAGCCGTCGGTCAAAATGGTCAGCAGCAGACGCATCAGCATCTCCTTCATGGGGCGGAAATAGAAGGGAATGATGTCCTTCATCAGCCGCCGATAGCCCTCCGGGTAGGAGGTATAGCTGTTCTTTTCCATTTTAGATCCCTCACAGTCGATAGTCGTTGACAAATTTGCACACGGCCAGCATGTTTTCCGGCTTGGCGTCGTTGCGGTAGGAGAGCATCTTGTTCTCGCTGAAAATGAAGCCCCCATCCTTGCCCAGCTCGTCGCAGAGGCGCTTGGCGTAGGCCACGCACTCCTCCGGGGTGCCGTTGGACAGCAGGTCCGTGGTCATGCCGCCCATGATGGCCACGTTGGGCAGGGCCTCCCGGAAGGCGAAGGGGTCGTCCTGCTCTAAGTGGAAGGTGAGAACGCCCTTGGGGTAGTCCTTGAAATAGTCCGCGAACCGGAGGATGGAGCCCTCGGTGAAAATGCGGATGTTCATCCCCTTTTCCGCGTAGGCGTCCAGCAGCAGCTTTAAATGGGGCCAGTAGAACCGCTCGAACTGCTTCCGGTTCATCACATTGTGGGCCAGCATCAAAATGGAGGAGTCGAAGCAGTATTTGTAGTTGGGTCCCTTGCCGTTTTTGATTTTCTCAATAATGGGGATCATTCGCTCCCGATGCCAGCGCTCCACAAACTGGTCCAGCTTTTCCGGGCTTCGCCGCATGGCGATGGAGAGCTGCTGGATGCCCAGCAGATTGGACAGCAGCTCCTCCGGCCCCGGCACCACGGCGCCCATCATGGGATTGTTGGGGGAGAGGGAGGGAAGACCGTAGGTCCCGCCGGTGAGGGAGGACATTTGCAGGATGTACATGATGTAGCGCATGTACTCCCGGAAGGTTTTCTTCCAGACCTCCTTGGTTTTTTGCTCCCAGCTCGCGCCGAATTTTTTCGGAAGGATCACCTCCCAGGCGTATTTCGTGGGATCGTCCAGGTAATCGTTCAGGGTGTCCACGGTGCAGTGGGCGTGGTCGTGGATGCCCACCACCTCTTCATTGTAGTAATAATAGCCGCCCCCGCCGAATGCCTCCGTCACGTTGAACTGGTTGCGGATGCCCACATCCATCAGGCCATCCACCGGATAGGTGTCCAGAAAATGGACCACCGTTTTTTTCATCACGTCGAAATTGGTCATAGCCTGGTCCAGGGTGTAGCCCGCGTCGAAGACCTTCCAGGTCACCACATTGGCAAAATGGGGGACGCGCTCCGTCTTTTTGAAATTTGCCGCGTCCCGGAAGAGCTGGACCCGGCTCTGCTGCATCTGCTTGGCGTTCATGGCGGCCTCCTTATCGCTTCTTTTCCTTGGCCCGCTTGTCGTTGATGATGTCCATGTGCTCGGCGGTGATCAGGGTGACGTTGTTCTGCTTTGCCCACTCCACGCAGCCCTTCAGGGCCGTGGGCAGGAAGATCCGGGGCACATTCACCAGCTTGGCGCAGGCCTCCTCCGTGAATTTCACGGTATCGTCGATCCGGTTGGCGGCGTATTTCACGGAATCCACGGTGGTGGCCCGGACCGGCAGCAGCTCCGGAATGGCCCAGGAGAACTTGGTATACCAGAAGTTTTTGCTGTCCCGGTAGCCGTAGTCCACCGGCACTCGGGGGAAGTCCGTGGCCTTGACGCCATTGATAATGCCGTTGTACTGCTTCTCCTTCATGAGAATTTTGTCGATGCGCAGAATAAAGTGGGCCCCAAACTGGGAGGTGATGCCGTTGAAGTCGTGGTAGGGCGGTTCGTAGCCGTTAAGCTGGCCGGGCTGGTCGTCCTGGGCATGGTCCAGCTCCCGCATCCAGGTACACTCGAAGACCTGGAAGGACTCGGTAATCACCTGGGGGAATTTTTCCTGGGGATGATCGGCGGCCATCAGCCCGTCCTCAAAGTGGAACAGGCAGTTTTTCATCTTCTCGGCGGGGGTGTCCCCGGGCCAGCCCATGCGGACGGCCTCTTTGAAATACTTCCGCTTGTCGGGAATGAAGTTGATGGCGCACTTGCCGTAGCGCAGCAGGTTCTGCGCGGTGTTGGAGGAGTTGCGGCAGTTGAGAAGCATGGCGTAGTAGTCCTTCCCCGCCACGTAGTAGGGGGCGATCAGGCTGTAAGGCCCGCAGGTGGTGGTTCCCTCCGGCGTCAGGGTGCTGATCAGCACCGTGGGCATGGGATAATAGGCGGAGGTCTGATAGAAATTGTCTACGATCCTTAAATTCTTGAAGCTGCTCATGGGTTGACTCCTTTCAGTAATTTGTTGAAGGCTTGGCGGATTTGGGAATAGGGATACTTTTTTGTGCTGAAGGACAGAACGCACTCCGCCAAAAAAACGGTGATGTCTTCACCGGGGTCCACGCCGAAACGGTTCAGAAGGGTCTGTAGAAGCCCTTCCAGCTGCCGCCGCAGCAGCAGGTGCCGGTCGTCATACTCGAACCCATCCTTTCCGTCCCGGATGTCGAAGGTGGTCAGATATTGATGGGTCTCCTCAAACCGGCGCATGGCGTTGTAAAGCTCCTCCAAGCCCTGGCCCGGGGTGGCGGCCCGGCGCATCAGGGCGTCCATGACCTCCAGGGCCGCCTGCCAGTCCTCCAGCACCACGCAGCCCACCAGGTATTCCTTGGAGGGGAAGTAGTTGTACAACGTCCCCGCCGCTACGCCGCAGGCCGCGGCGATCTGGCGCATGGTGAAGGTCCTGTATCCCGGGGCGGTGAGGACCCGCCGGGCCTCCCGAATGGCGTTGTCACGCAGACTGTCGATGATTTTTGGCATAGACGCCTCCTTTTATGAACGTGTTCATTTAACTATACCATTTTTGTGAATGACTGTCAATAACAGGCCAAAAATTTTTCAAAAAATTATAGAATATGATCAGAACTTGGAAGGGATTCTCTTCCGAAGAAAGCGGATTCTTATTAAAAATGTCCATAGAATTTCGCTAAAAAACCTGTTATAATTTCTATCGGCAGGGAAGGGGGGAAAATAAAATATGGAAGGTTTTACGTTGACGTTGGCGCTGGTGGACGCGATCCCGGTGCTGCTCTTCGGCGGCAGTATTCTTCTGGTCGCCGGCAGGTTCGGCAGTCCGTGCTTTCTCATAGGCGGGCTGCTCAGCACGCTGGCAGGCTGCTGCAAGGTGGCGTGGAAGCTGATCCTGGGGATCTGGAAAAAGGACGTCAAGTGGCTGAACAAGCCCTTCGTTCCCATGCAGGCCGCCGGATTTTTGCTGATCCTGGCGTCTCTGGCGGTGGACTTCGGGAAAATTTCCTGGGCTGCCCTGGAGGCCGCGGTGATACGCTTTCCCGCCGCGCTCTTTTTCCTGATCTGGCTGTTCGTCATGGGAGCCATGGGCTGGTACCGGAAGAACCGATTTGACGGGTCCGCCAGGGCAAACTGGACGGCCCAAATTCTCAACTGCGCCGGGCAGGGCGCCCTGTTTTTGGGCGTTCTAGCCGCCTTGAGCGCGGGCTAGAGTCCCGGATATTCAACGAAAATTATAGCGGAGGAACCATCGGGCCGCCGAAAGCCGCTCCCGGGGATCCCCGCTTATGAAAAAGGAGGAAACCGGAACATGGAGAAAAAGAAACTGACTCCGTTCCAAACCGCCGCCTTCGGCGTCGGCGCCGTGGGCAAGGACATGGTCTATGCCCTGTCCGCCACCTACGTCATGGCGTACTACCAGGACATCCTGGGCCTGCCCGCCATGTTCGTGGGCACGATTTTGATGATCGCCCGGATTTTTGACGCCCTGAACGACCCCTTCATGGGCATTCTGGTGGCCAAGACCCGGACCCGCTGGGGTCGGTTCCGCCCCTGGCTGTTCAGCGGCACGGTGCTCAACGCCGTGGTGCTCTACGCCCTCTTCGCCGCTCCCCATGTCGAGGGGGTGCCCCTGATGGTCTATTTCACCGTGATCTACATCCTCTGGGGCGTCACCTACACCATGATGGACATTCCCTACTGGTCCA
>CANRHF010000072.1 GCA_947630345.1 uncultured Oscillospiraceae bacterium
GTGTAGCTGGAGTCCCAGCCGGGCAGATGGATGTCGTCCTTCAGGGAGTCCAGACCCTTCATCTGGTCCCAATACATGACCAGACTGGTGGAGCCGTCGGGGGCCTGCTTGTCCAGCTGGGTCCGGGTCCAGTCAAACACGGGCATGAAATTGTAGGTCACGCACTTGATGCCATACTTGGCGCAGCGGCGGATGGATTCGCAGTAGTTGGCGATGTGGCGGTCCCGCTCCGGGCGGCCCAGCTTAATCTCCTCGGTGACGGGGATGGACTCCACCACATCGAAGACCAGGCCGTGCTCGGCGCACAGGTCCACCAGATGCTTGATGGATTCCTCAGGCCAGACCTCGCCGGGCTTCACGTCATAGACGGCGGACACGATGGAGCGCATACCGGGGATCTGACGGATCTCGTCCAGGGTCACGGGATCGCTCTCGCCGTACCAGCGAAACGAACTTTTCATAGTTTGTCTCCTTTCGGAAGATTATTGCGCAACAGTCTCGTCGGTGATGGTTTTCATAGCCTCTTCCGTGGACATGCCTTTGGCCACCGCCGCTTTCCGGGCGGCGTTCACCGCCTGGATGGTCTTCATCCGCTCACCGGACAGCGCATAGTTCTTCATAGCCAGCAGCGTCGCCGCCCAGGCCACCATGGGAATGATGCAGAACAGGGCAATCACCACCCAATTCATGCCGGGCACATATGCCGTATACTGATCCGGCACGGTATGGATGCCGATCACGGCCACGGCGATGGTCACCACCAGGGACGCCATACTGGACACCAGCTTGTCCACCAAGCTGAACAGCGTACCCATGATACCGGGAACGTATTTGCCGGAACGGTAGGTCTCATAGTCAGAGCAGTCGGCAACCATGGGAATGGGCATATCGGCGGTGGAGTAGTAAGCGCCATAGCCGATGCCGAAGAACAGAATAAACAGGATGGTATACAGGTTGATACTCAGACCGTTCTCGCCAAAAATGGAGAGGTTCCAAGCGGGGTCGCCCTGCCTCCACAGCAGCAGCAGTGCCAGAACGCCCACATAGCTGATAAACGCCACCGCCACATACCGCAGTAGAGACGCCTTCTGGCCCTTCTGCTGGGAGGTACGGATGGTCAGCAGGAAGAAGGGGGCGGAGAATACATAGCCCATCACCATCATGGGAATGTACAGTCCATCGTAATTGCCCATCATGCTGCCATAGAGCATACTCAGAACGGCGGTGTGAGTGGCGATAGCCAGAGCCAGCTTGCACCCGGCGCCGGCAACCATCAGCCGCTGCATGGGGTTGTTATTCTTGATGATCTCCACATACTCGGACAGCTTGACGTTCTCAGTCTTAGCCTGGCCCATGCCAAAGTACTTGGTCTGATCCTTTTCCCAGATGCCGATGACCGCCAAGATGGTCAGCACAATAGAGACACAGATGCCCGCAGGAGCCAACACGGAGAAGAAGCCGGCGGTGTTATAGCCGCCCTGGGCTCTGCCCACGATGGGGGCGAGAATCTGCATAGCGCCCATGCCCAACAGGGAGCCAATGGTATTGAACAGGGTAAACATGGGGCGCTGCTTGGGATCGTTAGTCAGGACAGTCTGGCCGGAACGGGTGCAGGAGGTCTGGAAGGTGTAACCGATGACCCACACAAAGTAAAGCACCACGAATAGCACATACCGGGCCCACATCATGGTTTCGGGAATAAAGGGCGTGGCAATGTACAACGCCAAAATACTCAATGCCATGATCAGGTTGCCCAGAACCATATAGGGACGGAATTTACCGAATTTGCCGTCGGTTTTGTCAATCCACGCGCCGATGATGGGGTCGGTAATGGCGTCGCATACCCGCATACCCGTAATCATCAGCGAGACAAAAGTCATATTCAGCAACAGAACGCCGTTGCCGAAGTTCAGCACATAGCTCAGCACCAGAACAAAGTACACGTTGGTCGCGCCGTTGTTCAGGGGAAAAAGCATGAGCTGATAGGGTTTCGCACGGTTTAAACCCTGATTCTCTTGGTTGCTCATATGATCTCTCCAATCCAATATCATATTTGGTCTTCCCCTGCCCGCGAAGACAGGGGAAGAAGAAACTTGCTTTTTTCTTGGGCTGCTTCCCGGCCCTCCCGGGCGGGGAAAAAGGAAGTTTCTTCGTTCCGCTCTGCCTTCCCTGCCCCTCAAGGACAGGGAAGGCAGAAAATGCTTCGTTACTTCCTTCCCCCTGCCCTTTTGGGGCAGGGGGCGGAAATGGAGAATTTAGGCTTTCTTGGCCTTCTTGGTCTTGATCTGGGTGTAGAGCATCCAGCCGCAGCCGCAGGTGGCGACAGCCAGGACGGCGATCAAGGCCCAGATGGCGATCTGCCACCACGGGGTGATCATTTTGATCCGGTCGGAGGAGGACAGGCCGTTCATGGCGTTGGAGTTGGCCACGGTGTAGAGCAGGTAGTGCATGGCTTCCTTCATCTCGGCGATCATGTTGTCGTCAGAGGGGAAGTTCTCGTTGGCGTAGTTGGTGTGGATCTTGGGCATGGGGGAATCCCACAGATCGGAGCCGGCCAGCAGCGCGTCGGGAACATCCATGTACTGGCTGGAGCCGGAGAAGTCGGTGATGGACATGCCCCGCATGCCAGCCTCGCCGCGGAGGTAGGAGGTCTGGAGCTCGTAGTACTCGCCGCACCACAGAGCGCCCCAGCGGTTGAAGCCGGACATGGTGCACCAGGCGCCGCCCTTGCCAGCCTCGATGGTGTGACTCTGGCCGTTCAGGTCAGTGAAGGTCCGGGCGGACTGATCGGTGATGGCCATATCGGCCACTTCCAGATAGATCTCCCGGGCGGCCTGCTCGGTCAGCCAGGTGTTGACGCCACGGCGGCTGGACTCGGAGTCGTTCAGGGCCACATGCTTCAGGTAGACGTACACACCCTTGGACTGGATACCGGCGGTCTCGGCAGCGCAGGTAGCGCCGGCCACGAAGGGATCCTCGGAGTAGTACTCGAAGTTACGGCCGGAGTAAGCGGTCCGGTGCATATTGATGCCGGGGCCGTACAGGCCGGAGTGCATGGGATTGTAGGTCAGGCAGTCCTCGCCGATGCAGCGGCCCAGGTCGGTGATCAGCTCGATGTTCATGGTGGCGGCCATGATGTCCTCGGAGGTGTAGCAGGTGGCGGAGCCGCCGCCGGTCAGGCCGGTGGTCAGACCCTGAGGACCGTTCTCATCGTGGGTCGCGGCCTTGCCGATGGTGGGCACGGCGGCGGTGTTGTGGAAGCCCAGAGTGATGACCTGGATCATCTCGGAAACGGACATCTGATCCAGCAGCTTGTACCAGTCGGGATCATCGAAGCTCTTGCCGATCATGGAAGCCAAGGCCAGGCCATTGTCCGCCCCGGTGGTGGTGCCATACTCGGCCAGGGCAGTGCCCTGATAGGTGTCGGGGGTGTAGCGGATGAACTGGAGTGCGGCAGCCAGCTTGTCGGTCATGGCCAGCTCAGCGGGCTTGGTGGGATAGGTGCCCTCCCAGTCGGTACGGGACATGAACTTGACCACGTCGCCGTCCCAGTAACCGCTGCGGTTGGGGTCGGCCTGGTCAAACAGGTTGGTAATGGCGTTGCCGGTGACGGCGGTGGCAAAGACGGTGGTGTCCAGCGCGTCCTGGGTCCACTTGTAGGTCATGGCGGCGTTGCCCTCGGCGTCCATGCCGTCGTCGGTGGTGTAGCCCTTGGCGGCCAGGATGTTGTTCAGCGCCTCATGAGCGCCGTTGCCCACGGTGAAGTAGTAGTCGCCGGCGTCCAGGATGTAGGTCTTGGCGCCGTAGGCGTCATAGGTCCGCAGCTGGGTCTTGGGCACGCTGACGGTAACGGTAGCGGACTCGCCGGGCTGCAGAATCCCGGTCTTGGTGAAGCCGCACAGCTCCACGGCGGCCTTCTCAATCCGGTTCTCCTTGTCGTAATCGGTGAAGGGGGACTGGAAGTAGACCTGGACGGTCTTCTTGGCGGCGGCAGAACCGGTGTTCTTCACGGTAACGGTGACGTCAAAGCTGTCGCCGTTCTCGGCCACGGAGAAGTCGCTGTACTCGAAGGTGGTGTAGCTGATGCCATAGCCGAAGGGATAGGCCACGGTCTTGGTATAGTCGTAGCTGCCGGCGTTGCCGGTGCCCATGACCTTGTCCTCGTAGCGGGTCTCAAAGTACCGGTAGCCCAGGTAAATGCCCTCCTGGTACACACTGTACATGGCCTGCACGTTGGCGCTGTCGGCGCCCTCCAGCTCATAGCTGCCGGAGTAGGGCTGGGAGTAGAAGTTATGGATGGCGGGGGTCGCCAGGTTGTCATACAGGTAAGTATCCACCAGGCTGCCGGAAGGAGCCACCTGGCCGGAGAGGAGCTGGCCGATGGCCAGAGCGCCCCACTGGCCCACGTCGCCGATCCACATGCAGGAGTCGATGCCGTAGTCCACGCCGCAGACCTCCGGATTCAGGAAGTCCAGCTCCAGGGCGTTGGAGGTGTTCAGCAGGACGATGATCCGCTTGAAGGTGCCGTCGTCCTTCAGGGCCTTCAGGCCGGCCAGGAGTTCCTTCTCCTGGGTGGAGAGGGACAGGTAGTTGCCGCCGTTGCCCTCGTCCTCGCCGTAGGTGTAGGCCACGGTCTTGCCGTCACTGTTGGTGTAGGTCAGCTCGGCGCCGATGTCGCCGGCGGGCAGGTCCGCGCCTTCGCCGCCGGAGCGGGAGAAGACCACGATGGCGGCGTCGCCATAGCCGGCAAAGGAGGAGCCGGCGGCGGACTGGACCTCAGACCAGGGGGCCTCGTTGACGCCGTACAGGGTGTTGGCGGTCAGGTTGTCGGAAATGGCGGCCGGAGTCACCCGGGTGTAGGAGTTGCCGGAGTACCAATCCCACAGGGTCTGGTTGATCTCGATGCCGTACTGGGTCAGGGCATCCTTCAGGTTGGGAGCGGAGGAGGTGTCCACCGCGCCGGAACCGGTGCCGCCGTAGAGCAGGTCCACGGAGCCCCGGGCGAAGAGGCTGACCTTCGCGCCGCTGGGAAGAGGCAGGGCGGAATTGTCATTCTTCAGCAGGGTAGCGCCTTCGGCTTCCACGGCGGTGCCCATCAGCTTATCGTAGGCCGCCAGTTCCTCGGCCGTGGCGAAGTCGCTCTTAAAGTACTCAGTGTCCTCAGTGCTGTCGCCCTTTACGATCTGGTAAGGGGTGATGCCAAAGGTCACGTTCAGGGTGGTAGCAAAGTAGTTGGCCACGAAGTTGCCCACGATAGCGGCCACCAGCAGGATGGCCACTACGGCGGTCAGCGAGGACCACAAGACCACTTTGCCGTTTTTCTTCGGGCTCTTGGAGTCCTTAGGTGTTTGGGATTTGTTTGCCATTCTTGATTCCTCCATATTCTTCTTCATTTTCTATCCACCGGTATTCCGGGAGATAAACGGTTTTTTGGGCTTTACACCCAGTTTTTGCCCACGCCCTCGCCCTTCTTCAGGACGTAATCGGGGTTGGGGGTATCCACATGGCGGATGACCGCCTCGTCATGACAAGAGCCCGCGATGGCCTCCAGCTTGACCTCCCCCTTCAGGGGCACCTGGAAGGTGAAGACCTTGTCCCCGGCCAGCTCCGCCACCTGCTTACCGTTGGCCAGGAGCTTGACCCGGCCGCAGTTGGAGTAGACCTTGACCATGGTGGTGTCCTCGCAGCGGTCCACATACCGCTTGGAGCAGATGTGGACAAAGGGCTGCTTGGTCCAGTAGGCCTTGTACAGGTAGAAGCTGTCCTTCTTGGTCTTCCGGTCGAAGGTCACCAGGCCCTTGTGGTTCATGCCGGGCTCGCCGCCCTGATCCCGGGCGTCGGCGGCAAAGTCGAACATATTCCACACATGGGTGGCCCACATGAAGGGCCGCTTCTCAAAGCACTTGAGCAGGTACTCATGGTACACGCACTGGTATTCCTCCGTCTGGTCCTCCCGCTTGGGATGGCTGGAGTGGAGGTTGGTCATAGCCTCGCAGCCATATTCCGAGTAGCCCAGGCACCGGTTGGGGTACACCGCATGGAAGAAATCGATCCAAAGGTCGTTGAGGAACAATCCCGGCACATACCAGCCCAGGTACAGGTTCCAGCTCACCAGGTCGGACAGGTGGGCCACCTTGTTGAAGGGGCCGCACATGGCGTAGCAGGCCAGGGTGGTGGGCCGGGTGGGGTCCATCTGGTGGATCAGGTCGTTCAAAACCAGGTGATTGTCCAGCATATCGGCTTTGTCCTTGGTGGAGATGGTGATCTCGTTGGAGATGCCCCAGGTGACGATGCTGGGATGGTTGTAGTTCTGGACGATGAGCTCCTTCATCTGGGAGATGGTGTTCTCCCGGCCGTTCGGCATATGCTCGGAGATGTAGGGGATCTCCGCCCAGACCACCATGCCTTCCTTATCGCACAGGTCATAGAAATACTGATCGTGCTGATAGTGGGCCAGGCGGATGGTGTTCACGCCCATTTCCTTGATGATGGCCATGTCGGTTTCATGGTGTTCCTTGGTCAGGGCGTTGCCAATGCCCTTCCAGTCCTGGTGGCGGGAGACGCCCCGCAGCGGATAGCTCCGGCCATTGAGGAAGAAGCCCTCCTTGGGGTCCACCCGGAAGGTGCGGACGCCGAAGGGCGTGGAAATCTCGTCCTTGACCTCCCCCTCGGCGGAGAGAACGGCCTTACAGGTGTAGAGGTAGGGGTCCTCCACCCCGTCCCACAGGTGGACCTTGGGAATGGTCAGGGTCACGTCCGTTCCCTCTCCCTCGGCGACGGTCTTTCCCTCGCCGTCCAGAAGGGCCACAGAAACCTTGCCTTTTTCGCAGTTGGTCCAGGTCTGCACCCGGACGGAGCCGTCGCTGCCCACGACGGTGGGGGTCACCGCGATGCCGGGCCCGGCAAAATAATCCATGTCAAAATGACATTTGTTTACAACAATAAGATACACATCCCGGTAGATGCCGCCATAGAAGGTGAAGTCCGCCTTCTGGGGGTACACCCGGTCGTTGACGGAGTTGTCCGCCTCCACATACAGCTCATTCTCTTCCTTCAGCAGCGCCGTGATGTCTGCCCGGAAGGTGGAGTAGCCGCCGTCGTGGGTCATGACCGTCGTCCCGTTGAGGACCACCTTGGCCGAGGCGTTGACGCCCCGGAACTCCAGATAGACGACCTCCCGCTCCGAATCGAATTCAGGCTTGGGGAAGGTCTTGCTGTAAGAGCAGGTGCCTCTCCAGTAGTCGTTGCCGCCGTCCTGGCCGTCGATGTTGTTCCAGGTGTGGGGGATGTCCACATCCTGAACGGTCCCGTCATGGTAGGTAAATTTCCAGCCTTGGTTGAGTAGGGTTTGCTTACGCATGGGCGTCTCTCCTTTCTGAATCTCCCGTATCTATACGGTCCACAGTCCCGCCAACCCGGCGGACTGTACGATTTGACTAAATTATATCATTTTTATTAAGAAATATCAAAAGACAAATAACATTATTTTGTTCAAATTTGAAAATTTTATGTGCAAAGGCCCTTTATTGAACACAAAATTTGTAATTCTTGTACAAATAGAAAAAAAGCCTTGTTTTTCCCGTGAAAAACTTTTATAATATACAAAAAAACGGGAGGGAGCCGGGATATGAAGCAGTACGAAGTCCACAATCAGCGGATGCGGCAGAATATCTGCGAGGCCATGTACCGTATTCTGCTGGAGGTTCCGTTTTCCAAGATCACGGTGCAGAGCATCCTCCAGGAGGCCCACATTCAGCGGGCCACCTTTTACCGCTACTTCCGGGACAAGTTCGAGGTGGCGGAGGCCATCAACCAGCAACTATCGGATTCCATGGCCCAGGCCTATATGGGACTGATGTACGACGGCGTGAGCCCTTATTCGGAGCTTCCGGCGCTGCTGGAGCCTCAGAACCGCCAGCTGCTGGGCGTCATGATACGCCTGCGGATGGACAATTTGGATCTACCCCAAACCCTCCGATCCACCTTTCAAAGCTGCTACCGCCGCCGGTTTCCCGACTGCGGGCCGTATGAAGCCGACCTGGCCGGCGCCAGCTTTCTGGCCTTTACCTACTGGTTTGTGGAAAAAAGTCCCACCCGGGAGGAGATTGCCACGATTCTGAGCGCCAACGTCCAGGCCCGTTGGCTGGCCCGGCTGTACGGCGTCCCGGCGGACCGGCTTCTATCCTTCCTGGCCGAATACGGCGAAAAGGGGGAGGAGCGGGAAGACGCCTGAAAGCGCCGCTCCCTTCGCATCCAAAAAGCCGTTATCAAACGCCCTCCCGCCCCGCTTCCATTAGCGGTGTGGGAGGGCTTCGCGCATCAAGAACCTGAGCCTCCGCCGGTCGGCGGAGGCTCAAAACTTTACTTTTCAAACAGGAACTTTTCCGGCAGCTTCACGCCGAAGTCCTTCGCCAGACGCCGGAAATCGTCGGGGGTGATGGTCTGGCGCTTGTAGTCCTGCATGGAGCGGACCTTCACCAAGATCTCCGCCGATTTTTCCACGGTGTGCATCAGGCCAAAGGTCAAGTCGAAGTCCTCCCCGGAGCAGAACATGCCATGGTGGGCCCAGATGGCCACGTCGTATTTCTTCATCAGCTCGGAGGTGGCCACGGCGATATCCCGGCCGCCGGGGACCATCCAGGGCACCACGCCGATGCCGTCGGGGAACACCACGGGGCACTCCGTGGCCATTTCCCACAGCTCCCGGGTGAAGGCCTCGTCGGTCAGGGGCAGAACGAAGGTCAGGGCGATGGTGTTGGCCGGGTGGGCATGGTAGATGACCCGGTGCTTGCCGCCGGTGGCGGTAAACTTCACCTCATGGTTCATCAGATGGGTAGGCAGCTCGCTGGTGGGCCGCCCGCCGTTCACCAGGCCCCAGCAGATCCGGTAATTCTCCCCCGCCTGGTCCAGCTCGATGATGCAGAAGGAATCGGCAGGCTTGACGGTGACGTTGCGCATGAATTTTCCGGAGCCGGTGACCAGGAAGTACTCCCCGCCCAGCTTGGGCACGCTGGTGCCGATGGGCTTCCACGCCCCGGGATGAAGCTCCTCCCGGACGGACTCGACCTCCTCGGGCCGAATGCGGTAGCTCAGATTGCCGCCGTTGCGCTCATGCCAGCCCTGTTTCCAGCCGTCGTCGGCCATGCGCATAAAGCCCTTTACAAATTCCGCGTCCAATACGTTCATGTTGGTATCCTCCTTGTATTATAGAGTAGTAGTTTTTAGTGACCCTCTGCAAGGTCATGTGCTACACTGTAAGGGATGCTGTGGA
>CANRHF010000073.1 GCA_947630345.1 uncultured Oscillospiraceae bacterium
CCGCAACCCCATCTCGATCCTGATCCCCTGCCACCGGGTGGTGGGCGCCGGGGGCAGCCTCACCGGCTACGCCGGGGGCCTGGACGCGAAACGGTTCCTGCTCCGCTTGGAGGCGGGCGGCGGAACGTGGGCGGAAATATGACAGTATTTTCCCGCCGGGCAAGCCCGGCGGGAAAAATGTATTTCGCGGAGCTCAGTCCGGTTCCCGGCCGTGCCGGGGCTGGGTGACTCTTGCCCCCCGGGCCACGGATTTTGTCACAAGGGCGCCGCTTCCCACCACCGCGCCTGCCCCGATCACCGTGTCCCCGCCCAGAATGGTCGCACCGGAATAGACGGTCACGTTGTCTTCGATGGTTGGGTGCCGCTTCACGCCCCTGAGGGCCCCCGCGCCCTTGGTGGAGAGGCACCCCAGGGTGACGCCCTGGTAGAGCTTCACCTGGCTGCCGATCACCGTGGTCTCCCCAATGACGATGCCCGTGCCGTGGTCCATGAAGAAGCCCTCCCCGATTTGAGCGCCGGGGTGGATGTCGATGCCGGTAACGCTGTGGGCCTGCTCCGTCATGATCCGGGGGATCAGGGGCACCCCCAGGGCCAGCAGCTCATGGGCGATCCGGTAAACCGAGACGGCGTACAGCCCCGGATAGGCCAAAATCACCTCGTCCCTGCCGCTTGCCGCCGGGTCGCCGGATAGCGCCGCCTGGATATCCGTTTCCAGCGCCGCCCGAATTTGGGGGAGCCGCTCCATGAAGGAGCGGGTCATTTCCCGGGCACGGCCGGCCTCCGCCCCGCTCCGCCGGAGCGCCGCGGCAATCTGGCCTTCCAGGCGGAAAGCCACATCTTCCATACCGTTTGCCGGGCAGTCCCCGTAATAGCCGGGGTAGAGGAGCGTCCGCAGCTCCTCCAAAATCTCCAGGATGGCTTTTTTGTCCAGAGCCGTCCCCACTAGGCGCGCCGCCTGGGCGGGTTCCAGATGATCCATATCCTTCCCCCCTTAATCGCCGTAGAGGGGGGTGGAGAGATACCGGTCCCCGGAATCGGGCAGTAGGACCACCAGGGTCTTCCCCGCGTTTTCGGGACGATTTGCCACCCGCGCCGCCGCGTGCAGCGCCGCGCCGGCGGAGACGCCCACCAAAATCCCCTCGCTTTTCCCGAAGGCTCTGCCGGCGGCGAAGGCGTCCTCCCCGGTAACCCCAATCACCTCGTCATAGATTTGGGCGTCAAGCACCCGGGGGACAAAGCCCGCGCCGATGCCCTGGATGGGATGGGGCCCGGCCTTTCCCCCGGACAGCACCGGACTGGCGGCGGGCTCCACCGCCACGATCCGAATTTCGGGATTTCGCGCCTTGAGATACGCCCCCACGCCGGTGACGGTGCCGCCGGTGCCCACCCCCGCCACGAAAATATCCACTTTCCCGCCGGTCTGCTCCCAGATCTCCGGTCCTGTGGTCGCGCGGTGGGCGGCGGGGTTGGCCGGATTGTCAAACTGGCCCAGGATCACCGCGCCCTCGATTTCCTTCTGAAGCGCCTGGGCCTTTTCGATGGCGCCCTTCATGCCTTTTGCGCCCTCGGTGAGGACCAGCTCCGCGCCGTAGGCTTTCAGCAGCCTGCGGCGCTCCACGCTCATGGTGTCGGGCAGGGTCAGGATCGCCCGATACCCCTTCACCGCCGCCGCCATGGCCAGGCCGATGCCGGTATTCCCGCTGGTGGGCTCGATGATCACCCCTCCGGGCTTCAAAAGGCCCCGCTTTTCCGCGTCCTCGATCATCGCCAGGGCCACCCGGTCCTTAACAGACCCGGCGGGGTTGCAGCATTCCAGCTTCACCAAAAGCCTGGCGTTTTTCACGCCGGCCCGCTCCGCATACCTTCCGGCGTCCAGCAGGGGCGTTTTTCCAATCAGCTCCAGGACGCTTGCTTTGATATCCGTGGTCATTTCCTCCTTGCCCGGGCTAGGCGCCCTGCGGCAAACCATCCTATTCCGAAGACCCGGAAAATTTCCTTCCCGGCCCGTGACAAAAGACACGCCCCCGTCGGAAAACGGGGGCGCGTATTCTATGTCGCCTGTTTATTTGCTCAGATACTCGTCGATGGCCGCGGCGGCCTTCTTCCCGGCGCCCATGGCCAGGATCACCGTGGCCGCGCCGGTGACGGCGTCGCCGCCGGCGAAGACGCCGGGCCTGGTGGTCATTTCCTTCTCGTCTACGATGAGGCAGCCCTTCCGGTTGGTCTCCAGGCCGGGGGTGGTGGACCGGATCAGGGGGTTGGGGCTGGTGCCCAGGGCCATGATCACCGTGTCCACGGGAAGCTCAAACTCGCTGCCCGGGATCTCCACGGGACGGCGGCGGCCGGAGGCGTCGGGCTCGCCCAGCTCCATCCGGATGCAGCGGATGGCCTTGACGCTGCCGTTCTCGTCCCCCAGGATCTCCACCGGGTTGCAGAGGGTCTTAAATTCAATGCCCTCCTCCTTGGCGTGATGGCGCTCCTCCAGACGGGCGGGCATTTCCGCCTCGCCCCGGCGGTAGACGATGTACACCTTGTCCGCGCCCAGCCGCATGGCGCAGCGGGCAGAATCCATGGCCACGTTGCCGCCGCCTACCACCGCCACGGCCTGAGACTTGGCGATGGGGGTGTCGGCCTCCTCGGTGTAGGCCTTCATGAGATTGGTCCGAGTTAAGTATTCGTTGGCGGAGTACACGCCCTTGAGGGATTCGCCGGGGATGTTCATGAACATGGGCAGGCCCGCGCCGGAGCCCACGAACACCGCCTGGTAGCCCATTTCAAACAGCTCGTCGATGGACAGCACCCGGCCGATGACCATATTGGTCATGACCTCCACGCCCTGGGCCTGGAGCTTTTCCACCTCGTTGGCCACGATGGCCTTGGGCAGACGGAATTCGGGGATGCCGTAGACCAGCACGCCGCCGGCGGTGTGCAGCGCCTCGAAAATCGACACCTGGTAGCCCTTCTTGGCCAGGTCGCTGGCGCAGGTCAGGCCGGCGGGGCCGGAGCCCACCACCGCCACCTTCTTGCCGTTGGGCTGGGCCTTCTCCGGCATGGCGTTGACGTGCTGCCGGTACCAGTCCGCCACGAACCGCTCCAGCCGGCCAATGGCCACCGGCTCGCCCTTCACGCCCCGGACGCATTTGGCCTCGCACTGGCTCTCCTGGGGGCACACCCGGCCGGACAGGGCGGGCAGGGCGTTGGTGGAGGTGATGATCTCATAGGCCGCCTGGAAATCTCCCGCCGCCACCTTGGCGATGAACTCGGGAATCCGCACGTTGACGGGGCAGCCCTCCACACAGTGGGGATGCTTGCAGTTGAGGCACCGCTTGGCCTCCTCCATGGCCATTTCCTCGGTGTAGCCCAGGGCCACCTCCTGGAAATTCCGGGCCCGGACCTGGGGATCCTGCTCGGGCATGGGGGTCTTGGTTAAAGTCATATTTGCCATCGCTGTTACCTCCTTAGGGGATCAACCGCTTGCCCATCGTTTCGATGCGGCAGGCGTGATCTTTGGTGACTTGAGCTTCCCGCTCCCGGTAGACGCCGTTGCGGCTCATCAGCTCGGCGAAGTCCACCTGGTGGCCGTCAAATTCGGGGCCGTCCACGCAGGCGAACTTGGTCTGGCCGCCTACCGTGACCCGGCAGCCGCCGCACATCCCCGTGCCGTCCACCATGATGGGGTTCAGAGACACCATGGTTTTGACGCCGAAGGGCTCGGTGGTCTTGCAGACGAACTTCATCATGGGCACGGGGCCGATGGCCAGCACCCGGTCGTACTGCTCGCCCCGCTCCAGCAGCTCCTGGAGCTTGACGGTGACGAAGCCATGCTCCCCGTAGGAGCCGTCGTCGGTCATGAGGTACATATTGTCGGCGCAGGCCCGGAACTCGTCCTCCAGAATGACGATGTCTTTGTTCCGGAAGCCCACGATCACATCCACCTTTGCCCCGGCCTCTTTGAACGCCTGGGCGGAGGGCAGGGCGATGGCGCAGCCCACGCCGCCGCCGACCACACAGACCCGCTTGACCCCCTCCACTTCCGTGGGGCGGCCCAGGGGGCCCACAAAGTCCCGAATGTAGTCGCCCTCGTTGAGGGCGCCCAGGGCGTTGGTGGAGAAGCCCACCTTCTGGAAAATAATGGTGACGGTGCCCTTCTCCCGGTCGTACCCGGCGATGGTCAGGGGCACCCGCTCCCCCAGCTCGTCCACCCGGAAGATGATGAACTGGCCGGCCTTGGCCTTCTTGGCGATGAAGGGCGCTTCCACATCCATCAAGGTGACGGAGGGGTTGAGCTCCTTTTTACGAACGATTTTGTACATGCTATTCTCTCCTTATTTTTCCTTCAACAGGTCACGAATTTCGGTCAGCAGCTTTTCCTCGTTGGAGGGCTCGGGTTCGGGTTCCGGCTCAGGTTCTGGCTCCTCCTTGGGCGGGGCGGCCAGCTCCGTCAGCTTGTTCAAGCCCTTCACCAGCCAGAACACCACCAGGGCCAGGATGAAGAAGTTGATCACGGCGGAAATGAAGTTGCCGTAGTTCAGGGTGTTCAAAATGGCGTTGCCCGCCTCGTCCACCGGGGCCGGCCCGAAGAGCCGGGGCAGCACCAGCTTCATCTCCGAGAAGTCGATGCCCCCCAGGAAGATAGACACGATGGGCATGATCACGTCATTCGTCAGGCTGCTGATGATGCTCTGGAAGGCGGCGCCGATGATGACGCCGACAGCCAGGTTCATGGCGTTGCCCTTGACAGCGAAGGACTTGAACTCTTCCCACCAGGAGGGTTTTTTCATTTTTTCCATAGTAGCGCTCCTTTTTATGTGAAATTAAGATTTTTGAATGATTTCCAGGCCGCCCAGGTACTTGCGCAGCACCTCCGGCACCACGATGGAGCCGTCGGCGCGCTGATTCTGCTCCACCATGGCCGGGAAGATTCGGGAGGTGGCCAGGCCGGAGCCGTTGAGGGTGTGGACGTACTCGATCTTTCCCCCCTCCCGGCGGAACCGGATGTTGCCCCGGCGGGCCTGGTAGTCCCGGGCATTGGACACGGAGGAGACCTCCTTATAGCCGTTCATGGAGGGGATCTGAATCTCAATGTCGTAGGTCCGGGCCATGGAGGCGGAGCAGTCCCCCGCCGCCAGCTTCACGGTCCTAAAGTGGAAGCCCAGGCCCTTCACCAGGTCCTCGGCCTTCCGCACCAGCTCATCAAAGGCGGCGTCGGAATCCTCGGGGCGGGTGTACTGGAACATCTCCACCTTGTTGAACTGGTGGCCCCGGACCATGCCCCGCTCGTCGGCCCGGTGGGACCCGGCCTCCCGGCGGAAGCAGGGGGTGTAGGAGAAGAATTTCTTGGGCAGGTCCTTCTCCGCCAAAATTTCGTCCCGGTACACGCTGGCCAGCGCCGCCTCGGCGGTGGGGAGCATATAGTGGATCCGGTCGTCGGTGGGGTTGGCGATCTTGTAGACCTCGTCGGCGAATTTGGGGAACTGGCCCGCCGTCTCGCCGCACTGGTACTCCAGCATATGGGGCGGCAGGATAAACTCGTACCCGTCGGCCACATGGGTGTCGATAAAGTAGTTGAGCAGCGCCCATTCCAGCCGGGCCCCCAGGCCGGTGTACATCCAGAAGCCGGAACCGGCCAGCTTGGTTCCCCGTTCATAGTCGATGAGGCCCAAATCCAGGCACAGGTCCACATGGTGCTTGGGGGGGAAGTCGAATTTGTGGGGCTCGCCAAAATAGCGCAGGGGCTGGTTGTTCTCCTTCCCGCCGGGGACCAGATCCGGGTCCGGCAGATTGGGCAGGCTGAGCATCCAGGTGCGGTACTCCGCCAGGACCTGGTCCAGCTTGGCGGCGTCCTCGGCAAGGCCTGCTTTCAGCTCCGCCATTTCCTTGAGAATGGGGCCCACATCCTTGCCCTGCTTCTTGAGGGCGGGGATCTCCTTGCTCACCTTGTTCTGGCGGGCCTTCCGGGCCTCCGTGTCCGCGATCAAGCGGCGGCGCTCCTCGTCCAGGGCCAGGATCTTGTCCACGGCCTCGTCACAGTCCACTTCCTTGGCCCGCAGGGCCGCCTTGACGCCCGCCGGGTCTTCTTTGATCCGTTTGATATCCAGCATTATGAATCCTTCCTTTTCTGTTCCAGGGTCAGCAGGGCGTCCAGCAGATTCTGCAGGTCCTCCTGCCCGTAAAACTCCAATTCAAAGCGGCCCTTCCGCTTGCCGCTGACGATTCGGACCCCCCGGCCCAGGTGCTTGGACAGGGTCTTCTCGCACTCGGCCAGGTAGTCCACCCGCAGGGGCGTCTCCTTCTTTTCCTTGGGGGGCCGGGCCAGGGCCTTGCACAGCTGCTCGGTCTGCCGCACGGACAGATCCTGAGCCACCACTTCTTCCGCGGCCTGGGCCTGCCTGTTCTCCGGCAGGGTCACCAGCGCCCGGGCGTGGCCGGCGGAGAGCTGGCCCTTCCGGAGCAGCTCCAGGACCTCCGGGCGCAGGGAGAGGAGCCGCAGGGCGTTGGTCACGGCGGGCCGGGATTTGCCCACCTGTCGGGCCGCCTCCTCCTGGGTCAGGCCGTGGTCCCGGATCAGGGTCTGGTAGCCCAGGGCCTCCTCCACCGGATTCAGGTCCTGCCGCTGCAAATTCTCGATCAGGGCCAGCTCCTTGGCCTTCCGGTCGTCGGCCTCCACCACCAGGGCGGGCAGTTCCTCCAGCCCCGCAAGCCTCGCGGCCCGCCAGCGCCGCTCTCCGGCGATGATCTGGTAGTAGCCGTTTTCGGCCTTCCGCACGGTGATGGGCTGCACCAGGCCGTGGAGGGCAATGGAGTCCGCCAGGGCCTGCTGCTCCTCCGGGTCAAAGTCCTTCCGGGGCTGGTCCGGGTTCGGTTCGATTTTGTAGAGGGGCAGCACCTGATATTTTTCGCTGTCCCCCGGCTGGTCAAGGTCCCCCAGCAGCGAGGCCAGGCCCTTGCCCAGGCCCTTCTGGGTCGGCAATGGGATCATCTTCCTTTCCGTTATAGTCTTTTCGCCACTTCCTGGGCCAGGTCCCGGTAGGCCGCCGCGCCCCGGCTGTTCTTGTCATAGACGGTGACGGGGAGGCCGTGGCTGGGCGCCTCCGCCAGGCGGATGTTTCGGGGGATCACGGTGGCGAACACCTTTCCCGGGAAGAACCTGCGGACCTCCTGGGCCACCTGGGCGGAGAAGTGGGTGCGCCCGTCGTACATGGTCAGTGCCACGCCGAAAATTTCCAGCCGGGGGTTGATCCGCTTCTTCACCAGCCGCAATGTGGACATGAGATCGGACAGCCCCTCCAGGGCAAAGTACTCGCACTGCACCGGCACCAGAATGCTGTCCGCCGCCGCCAGGGCGTTGACGGTCAGGGTCTCCAGGGAGGGGGGGCAGTCGATGAAGATGCCGTCGTAGCCCTCTTTCAGGGGAAAAAGGGCCTTCCCCAGGGCGTGCTGGGGGCCCTCCATGGCCAGCAGCTCCACCCCGGCTCCCGCCAGGTCCGGCGAGGCGGGCAGCACGTCCCCGTAGGGGGTGGAAACCACCGCCTCCCGGGCGGGGGTACCGTCGATCACGGCGTTGTAAACGGTCTTCGCCAGCCGCCGCTTGTCCAGGCCCAGGCCCGAGGTGGCGTTGGCCTGGGGATCAAAATCGCACAGCAGCATCCTTTTGCCCAGGACCGTGAGGGCCGCGGTCAGGTTGACGGCGGTGGTGGTCTTCCCCACCCCGCCCTTCTGGTTCACCACGGCGATGATTTTTCCCATATCTCTCTCCTTTTAACCTGCGGAGCGGGATGTTTCACGTGAAACAATCTCCTGGGGCGCGGGGGTGGAATCGGTGATGTAGTCCCTGCCAGGGGGCAGGGTCTCCTCCGGGGTCCCCGGGTTCAGCCAGCGGAACAGAAGCAGCCCCACGCACAGGCACAGTGCCGCCGCCAGGGCCGCCACCGCGATCCATAGGCTCTGCCGCTGACGGCGCAGCCGGGCAATCTCCACGGCGGGGGTCACCTTCCGCTTCTCCGGGCGGCGCTCCGCCTCCCGGGCCGGCCGGACGGGCAGCACCACCGGCGTGCCGGGCTTCACCGGGTAGCGCTCCATATCCTTTAGGCAGTCCTCGCAAAAAACCTGGTTCTCCCCGGCGGGCCGGCCGCATTTCAGGCAACGATTCATGATTTCTCCCCTGTCCGCCCGCCGAAAAAGGCGGGTACTGTCTTTCTGGGGTCTATTCTACACCATTTCCCGCCGTTCGTAAAGCCCAAAACGAAAAATTCCGGCATTTTCTTAAAAAGTTATAAAATCCCTATTGACAATCATATAACCATGTGATATAATCACCCCATCAATCACAAGGAGGTGTGTTCCCATGGATTGGGTCGTACCGGGGACGGTGCTGCGGCTGCCCCGGGAGGAGGCGGACCGGCTGGAGAGCCGCTTTTCCGCCATGTTTCTGGCGGGGGGCATGGTCTTGAGCCAAGTGACCAGCATCACCGGCCTGGAGGGCTACACGGTCCAGAACTGGGTGAAGCGGGGGTTCCTGCCGCCGCCGGAGCGGAAGAAATACTCCCTGGACCAGGTCTGCCGGATCATCAGCATCCAGATGCTCAAGCGGGTGCTGCCCATGGAGCGGATCTGCGGGCTCCTGTCCTACGTCAACGGCCGGCTGGATGACCCCAGCGACGACATCATCGCCGACTCGGAGCTGTATTTCCTCTTTGTCCGGCTGGCCGCCCGGATCCAGGAGCTGACGGACCCGGAGCAGCGGGCCCGGCGGTTGGACGAGGTGATGGCGGACTACCGCGCTCCCTCCCCCCAGGCCGCCCAGCGGGTCCGGGCCGCGTTGGAAATCATGCTCACCGCCTGGGCCGCCGCCAGGCTGGGGGAGCAGGCGGAGGAAATGCTGACCCGGCGGGAACAGGAATACGCGGATAAAGGAGAGAATTGCCATGTATGAAAACAATCAGTGGGCCAGCACCGGCTCCCAAAAGAAAAAACCCACCTTCGGTAAAATTCTGGGCATCGTCCTGGCGGTGATCGCCCTGCTGGTGATCCTGGTGGGATCGGCCACCTGCTTTTACACTGTCGACGACAAGCAGCAGGCTGTGGTCACCACCTTCGGGAAGGTGACGGAGGTCACCGGCGCCGGGGTGCATTTCAAGCTGCCCTTCGGCATCCAGCGGGTGCAGCGGGTCAACGTCAACGTCTACCAGTCCATCGAGCTGGGCTA
>CANRHF010000074.1 GCA_947630345.1 uncultured Oscillospiraceae bacterium
TCCCCTCAACTGGCAGTCCCCAAAACAGGTGCTTTCCAATTACCCTTCTTTGTAACATATCATTGACAAACCCACAAGAAGCAGCCTAACCACCCAAGCGATCGGTCTAGCCGGGAAACACCCTTTTTCAAAAGCAGCGGGCGCGGCATGCGCCGCGCCCGCCTTTGATTCAGATTGCGTCCTTCTTGGTTTTTCTGGGCCGTTTTGCCGGTACGGAGCCGTCCTGCTGTCTGCTAATCATTTTGTGCAGAGCTGTCAGAGCGTCGTTGAGGCCGCCCAGGTGGTCGATGAGGCCGGACCGGACCGCTTCCCGGCCATAGAGGATGGTCCCCACATCCGTGGCCATTTCCCCCGTCGCCATCATAAAGCCCTCGAAATCTTCCTTGGAGATCTTGGAGTTGGCCGTCACAAATTCCGTGATCTGCTCCTGGATTCGCTGAAAATAGCGAAAAGTCTGGGGCGCCCCCACCACCAGCCCCGTCATCCGGACCGGATGGATGGTCATGCTGGCGGTGGGGGTGATGAAGGATTTTTTGGCGCACACCGCCAGAGGGATGCCGATGGAGTGGCCGCCGCCCAGCACTAATGACACCGAGGGCTTCTTCATCCCCGCGATCATCTCCGCGATGGCCAGGCCCGCCTCGATGTCGCCCCCCACGGTGTTGAGCAGGAGCAGCAGCCCGTCGATCTCATCGCTCTCCTCGATCCCCGCGAGCAACGGCAGAACATGCTCATATTTTGTGGTTTTCGCGTTGTCCGGGGCGATCTGATGCCCCTCCACCTGGCCGATGATGGTCAGGGTATAAATATTACCGTTCCGGCTCCGGGTTAGGTCAGAGCCCAACTCAATGACCTGCTCCCGCTCCTCTTTGTTCTGATCCGGCTCTTTTGACTCCTGCATAGCAAGTACCTCCTGTTTTTTCATTAGGATAACCCGTTTTTTTTCAGGAAATTCACGGTTGCAAGCGGGAAACTTTTGAAGTATAATAGGAGCCGGTGATGGAAATGTCTGGAAAAACCAACGCCCTGCGTCTGGTGGAGGCGGCAAAGATTCCCTGCCGGGAACTGACCTATGACTATGACGAAAAGGATCTGAGCGGCATCCACGCCGCCAAGGCTATGGGGCTTCCCGCCAACCAGGTCTTCAAGACGCTGGTGGCCCGGGGGGAACGAACCGGGATCAATGTCTTTTGCGTCCCCGTGTGCCGGGAGCTGGATCTGAAACTGGCTGCCAAGGCCGCCGGGGATAAGAATATGGAGCTGGTTCCCGTGAAGGAGCTGCTCTCCCTCACCGGTTACATCCGGGGCGGGTGCAGCCCGGTGGGGATGAAAAAGCGCTATCCCATCTTCCTGGACGAGCGTTGTCTCGACTTTTCGGAGATCGCCGTTTCCGCCGGAGTGCGGGGAAAGCAAATGCTGCTCTCTCCAAAAGCACTGGGGGAATTGGTAGGGGCCGCTTTTGTTCCGCTCACCGGTGATTGAGGTATACAGGATGAAAAAAATTTTGATTGGCGTGCTGGTCGCCGCTTTTCTGCTTTCCGGCTGTCAGGGGCTTTTTCCGGCGGCCCCCGCTTTCGGAGATACCGCTCCTGCCGCCTCGCCGGAGGCCACCCGGCAGGCCACCGTTCCTCCCACCACAGTGTCTCCAACTACCCCTTCCACGGCTACGCCGCCGGATCCGGCGGAACGCAGCGCCGTCAAGCTGAAGGATCTGATCGACCGGTTCAACGCCCTGGAAAGATCTCAGTGGCGCGGCTATTGGGAGGAGAAATGCCAGAATTCTAAGGACAGCGCCGACGAAACCAACGCCGCCATGCTGGAAATGACCCTTGAAGACTATCAAACCCTCAAGGCCTATGTCCTGCCCCGCATCGCGGAATACGAGGCCAGCCAGACGTCTCCGCCGCCCACGGAAACGGATCCCCCCGCTACGACCGCGGAAACTGCCCCGCCGCACTCCGAGCCCCCGGTGACTGAGGCTCCCCCGCCGACCGCCACGGATTCTCCCACGGCCGCCACGGATCTCCCTCAGGAGACAACATCTCCGCCTACGGATCCCCCGCCAAGTCCCGGCGGCGGCAGCTTCCTGGACGGTTCTGGAATGCTCGGCAGTATCAATTCCGCCCGCCAGTCCGCAGGGCTCTCCGCCTATGCCTGGGACAGTTCCCTGGCCTCCATTGCCCAGACCCGGGCGATGGAACTGGTACAGCTTTTCAGCCACGACCGTCCCGGCGGCGGCCGGGTGACGGACCAATACTATGAGTGCATCTATTCTGGCTCCGGCTACCTGGGCGGTTTGGATTACGCCTTCGACTATTGGTGGGACTCCCCCACCCATCACGCCATCATTATGCAGGCGGAGGGAGACCGCTGCTATGTTGCCGGCTACCAGAGCGGCGAATACACCTACTGGGTGCTGCTGGTCCGGCCCTATTGGAATTAACCTTATAGGAGGATATAGAAATGCAATACGAGTATAAAACCGCAGGCACCTGCTCCCAGCGGATCGCGTTCCGGGTGGAGGACGGCAAGGTGCATGACGTCCAGTTTTTGGGCGGCTGCAACGGCAATCTCCAGGGCATCGGCAAGCTGGTGGAGGGCATGGACATCGAGGAGGTCATTTCCCGCCTGGAGGGTATCCACTGCGGGATGAAGGCCACCTCCTGCCCGGATCAGCTGGCCCGGGCGCTGAAGGAGGCCAAGGCAGCGGTGTAAGCCAGGGAAATACCGCCTCTGTGCTTCCCTAAAACCCGCTGAAAAGAAGGACGGAATGGCAAGCCATCCCGTCCTTCTCTTGTCAAGGGGCCCTCCGGCGATGCTGGAGGGCCCATATCACAGTGGAAGCCGCCCCGGTTCCCCGGGGCGGCCGCGTTTTATTTTACCGCCTGCAATACGGCCCGCGCCAGGTCCTCCCGGCCGTCCCCCTTCTCGGCGGAGAAGGGGATCAGCGGCGTTCCCTCCGGCAGCTCCAGATCCCGGCGGATGATCGTCAGATTTTCCGCCAGCTCCGATTTTTTCACCTTGTCCAGCTTGTTGGCCAGCACCAGGAAGGGGCATCCGGCGTCCAGAAACCACCGGGCCATGGTAATGTCGTTGTTGGTGGGCGGGTGTCGGGCGTCCACGATCAGCACCCCCAGGGTGATCCGTCCGGCGGCGAAGTAGCTTTCCATCAGCTTTCCCCAGCGATCCTTCTCCGCCTGGGAGACCTTGGCGTAGCCGTACCCCGGAAGATCCACCAGATAGCACCGGTCGTCCAGGAGGAAGAAGTTGACCTGGGCAGTCTTCCCGGGGGTCTGCCCCACCCGGGCGAAGTTCTTCCGGCCCAGGAGCCGGTTGATCACGGAGGATTTGCCCACATTGGACTTCCCGGCGAAGGCGATCTCCGGCAGTCGCCGGGCGGGAAAGCCCTCCGGGGAGGCGGCGGAGCGGAGAAATACCACATTGCTCAGGTTCATGGCTGCCTCACTGCCGGATCTCCGGTTTCCGGGACTTATTCTTCACCTCGGGGGGAATGTCCGTCAGCAGCGGGGTGAGTAGCTCCCGCTTCCGGTTCAGCGCGGCGTCCAGCACCGTGTCCACAGTCTGGGCGGTGATGAAATTCAGGGACTTGCGGACGGTCTGATCGATCTCTTCCAGATCCCGCTCGTTGTCCTTGGGAATGACCACCGTGCGGATGCCGTGGCGCAGGGCCGCCATGGTCTTCTCCTTCAGTCCGCCGATGGGCAGCACACGGCCTCGGATGGAGATCTCCCCGGTCATGGCCAGATCCCGGCGCACCGTGGAGCCGGTGAGGGCGGAGACGATGGCGGTACACACCGTCACCCCGGCGGAGGGCCCGTCCTTGGGCACCGCGCCCTCGGGGAAGTGAACGTGGATGTCCTTGGTCTTGTAGAAGTCCGTCTCCACGCCCAGGACCTTGGCGTTGGCGCGAATATAGCTCATGGCGGCGTGAACGGATTCCTTCATCACGTCCCCCAGATTGCCGGTAAGCTCCAACCGTCCGGAGCCCTCCATGACGTTGACCTCCACCTCCAAGACCTCGCCGCCCACGCTGGTCCAAGCCAGGCCCGTCACCAGACCCACCTGGTCCGTGCCGGGGAGCCGGTCGGGCAGGAATTTCCGAATGCCCAGAAACTCCTCCACATTGGAACCGGTGACGACAATTTTCTTGGGCGTCTCCTGCTCCAGCAGCTTCTTGTCGGTTTTCCGGCAGATCTGGGCCAGCTCCCGTTCCAGGTTCCGCACGCCGGACTCCCGGGTGTAGCAGTGGATGATCTCCCGCAGGGCGTCCTCCGTCACCCGGAGTTGGCTCTTTTTCAGGCCGTGCTTGGCCATCTGCTTGGGAAGCAGGTGGTCCTTGGCGATCATCACCTTCTCCTCGTCGGTGTAGGAGCTCAGCTCGATGACCTCCATCCGGTCCAGCAGGGGCCGGGGGATGGTGTCGGTGGTGTTGGCGGTGGTGATAAACAGGACCTCGCTCAAATCGAAGGGAATTTCCAAATAGTGATCCCGGTAGGTCTTGTTCTGCTCGGCGTCCAGGACCTCCAGCAGCGCCGCGCTGGGGTCGCCCCGGTAGTCCATGCCCATTTTGTCCACCTCGTCCAGCAGCAGCAGCGGATTCTTACTGCCTGCCTGGATCATGGCGGTCATGATCCGACCGGGCATCGCGCCGATATAGGTCTTCCGGTGTCCCCGGATGTCGGCCTCGTCATGGATGCCCCCCAGGGAGATCCGGGCCATTTTCCGGTTCAGGCTCTTAGCAATGGAATAGGCGATGGAGGTTTTGCCCACCCCCGGCGGGCCCACCAGGCAGAGGATCTGGGGAGGCAGGCCGGGCGCCATTTTCCGCACCGCCAGGGTCTCCAAAATCCGCTCCTTCACCTTTTCCAGGCCGTAGTGGTCCCGGTCCAGCACCTTCCGGGCGGCCTCCACATCGATCCGCTCCTTGGTGCGGTGATTCCAGGGCAGCTCCAGCACCGTGTCCAGATACCCCCGGAGGACCGCCGCCTCGGAGGAGCCGAAGGGCTGCTTTTCCAGCCGCTCCAGATCCTTGAGGAGCTTTTCCTTGGACTCCTCATCCATTTCCAACCGGCGAATGGTCTCGGCGTAGACGGCGAATTCCGCCGGCTCATCGTCCTCCCCCAGCTCCTCCCGGATGATCTTCAGCTGCTCCCGCAGATAGTAGTCCTTCTGATCCCGGTCGATCTGGGCCCGGGTCTTCTCCTGGATGTCGCCCTCCAAACGGAGCATCTGTACCTCCTGGCGCAGCAGGACCACAGCGGTTTCCAGCCGCTTCACCGGGTTGAGCTGGCACAGCAGCTTCACCTTGTCCGGGTACTCGATCCCGGAGTTCTGGGCGATGCAGTCGGCGACAAAGCCGCTGTCCTTGGAGGCCAGCATCCGCAGCTGGATGGTCTGGGCCTGGCGCTCCACCAGCTCCAGGTAGTTCCCATAGAGGGAATTGGCCTCTCGCCGGAGGGCATGGGAGCGCAGGGTCTCCGGCACGGGAAGGTCCTCCAGCCGCTCCACCTGGGCACTGAGGAAGGGCTCTCTGCGGATCAGCTCCGCGGCCCTGGCCCGATAAAGACCCGTGACCAGCACCCGGATATTTTCTCCCTGGGACTTGAGAATCTGCTTGATCTTCCCCACGGCACCCACCGAATAGAGGTCGGGCAGGTCCGGGTCGTCCTCGGACAGATCCTTCTGAGAGGCCAGGAACAGCAGCTGCTCGTGTTTCATGGCCTCCTCCAAGGCCAGGGCGGATTTGAGCCGTCCCACATCGAAATGAACGGTCTGCTCCGGAAACACGACCATGCCCCGCAGGGCAAGTACCGGCAGGGCGGTATAGGTTTCGCTCATGATTCTCTCCTTCCTGCCAAGGAAGGGGGCGGTTCCCCACCCCCTCCTGTAAGGTTTCTATCGTGGTAAGGCGGGCCGCGGCTTGGCCGGGTCCCGCAAAATCAGGGGATCTCCCCCCTGGATGCACTCGGGGGTGATGATGACCTTGCGGATGGTCAGATCCGAAGGGATCAGATACATGATCCCCGTCATGGTCTTTTCCATCACCGCCCGCAGGCCCCGGGCGCCGATCTGCCGGTCGATGGCCTTCTGGGCCACCGCCTCCAGCGCCTCCTGCTGGATCTCCATCTCCACATTGTCCATTTGCAGCAGCCGCTGATACTGGCGCACCAGGGCGTTCTTGGGCTCCACCAGAATGCGGATCAGATCTTCTTTTTTCAGATCCTGCAAACAGGTGATCACCGGCATCCGGCCCACCAGCTCCGGGATGATGCCGAATTTCAGCAGATCGTGGGGCTCCACCTTGGACAAGATCTTCCCCACGTCCCGTTTTTTCCGGCTCTCCACCGGGGCGTCGAAGCCGATGGCGGAGCGGTCGGTGCGGGCCTCGATGATCTTGTCCAGCCCGTCGAAGGCGCCGCCGCAGATAAACAGGATATTGCTGGTGTCGATCTGAATGGTCTCCTGCTGGGGGTGCTTCCGCCCACCCTGGGGCGGCACGCTGGCGATGGTCCCCTCCAGGATCTTCAGCAGTGCCTGCTGCACCCCTTCGCCGGACACATCCCGGGTGATAGAAGTATTTTCGCTCTTCCGGGCGATTTTATCCATCTCGTCGATGTAAATGATCCCCCGCTCCGCCAGGTCCACGTCGAAATCCGCCGCCTGGAGCAGCCGCAGAAGGATATTTTCCACATCGTCGCCCACATATCCGGCCTCGGTGAGGGTGGTGGCGTCCGCGATGGCAAAGGGCACGCTGAGGACCTTGGCCAGGGTCTGGGCAAAGAGGGTCTTGCCACAGCCCGTGGGGCCGATGAGCAGAATATTGCTCTTTTGCAGCTCCACATCCGAAGGCCCGGCGAGGTAAATGCGCTTATAGTGATTGTAGACGGCCACGCTCAGGGCGATTTTGGCATCCTCCTGACCGATGATATAGCCGTCCATGTAGTTTTTGATCTCCATAGGGGTGGGCAGATGCTCCGGGGCCCGGAGCTTGCCCTGTTGATCCACCTGGATCTCCTCCCGCAGCAGCTCACTGCAGGTCTGAACACAGTCGCTGCAGATATACACCCCTGGCCCGGCGATCAGCCGGGTCTGGGGTTCTCGCTTGCCGCAGAAGGAACAGCGAACCGGCTGCTCGTTTTTTCTACTCGCCATGCCAGCGCACCGCCTTTCCTGTCAAATTCAATGGCGCTCGATGATCCGGTCGATGATCCCGAAATCCAGGGCCTCCTGGGCGGACATAAAGTTATCCCGCTCGCAGGCGGCGGTGACTTCCTCCACGCTCTTGCCGGTCTTCTCCGCCAGGATGGCGTTCATCCGCTTTTTGATGGTCTCCAGCCGCTTCAGGTGGATGGCCATGTCGGTGATCTGCCCCTGGGTGCCGGCGGAGGGCTGATGGATCATAATTTCGGAGTTGGGCAGCGCCATCCGCTTGCCCTTGGCGCCGGCGGCCAGCAGGAAGGCCGCCATGGAGGCGCCCAGACCCACGCAGATGGTCGCCACATCGCACTTGATGTACTGCATGGTGTCGTAGATCGCCATTCCGGCGGTGACGCTGCCGCCGGGGCTGTTGATATAGAACTGAATGTCCTTGTCCGGATCCTGGGCCTCCAGGTACAGAAGCTGGGCTACCACCAGACTGGCGGTGGTGTCGTTGACCTCCTCGGACAGAAAGACAATCCGGTCGTTGAGCAGCCGGGAGAAAATATCATAGCTCCGCTCTCCCCGGCTGGTCTGCTCCACAACATAGGGTACTAAACTCATGGTTGAACGCTCCTTTCTAGGCATGCAACATTCTAACCGTCCAGCGCCCGGGTTATTCCTCCTTGGCCTCGTTCTCCTCGGTCTTGGGGGCCTCGGGAGCGGTGGGAACGGCGGAATCGGCGATCAGGCGGATCACCTTCCGGGTCTCCAGGCTGGCGGTGATCTCGGAATCGGGCACCATTTCCTTCACCCGTTCCTCGGTCAGCTCATACTGCTTGGCCAGGCTTTCATACTCGGCCTGCTTTTCTTCCTCGGTGACGGCGACGCCCTCGGCCTTGGCAATCTCCGCCAAAACCACATTGACCTTGGCCTGCTTCTCAGCGGCGGGCCGGAAGGCGTTGCGGAGGGTTCCCATGTCGCCGCCCATCATCTTGGCGTACTGCTCTACGGTGTAGCCGTTCATTTGCAGCTGATAGGCAAACCGCTCCATCTGATTGTCCAGCTCGGACTCGACGAGGGCCTTGGGCATTTCCACAGTGGCGTTTTCCGCGGCCTTTTCCACGCAGGCCTGGTCAAAGGCGCTGTCGGACTGCTTCTGGGCCTGCTCCAGGGCCTTGGTCCGGATGTCGTTCTTCAGCTCCTCCAGGGTGTCAAACTCGGACACGTCCTTGGCAAACTCGTCGTCCTGCTCGGGGATGTTCTCCACCGTGACCTTCTGGGCCTTGACATGGAACTGGACCGTCTTGCCCGCCAGGTCGGCGTGGTAATCCTGGGGGAAGGTGATGTCGATATCCTTCTCCTCCCCGGCGGACATTCCCACGACCTGCTCCTCAAAGCCCGGGACAAAGGAGCCGGAGCCCAGCTTCAGCGCGTGGTCATGGCCCTCGCCGCCCTCGAAGGGAACCCCGTTCTCCGTGCCCAGAAAGTCGATGGTGGCGGTGTCGCCCATTTCGGCAGGCCGCTCCACGGTCTCCGTGGAGGCCACGTTCACGGCCATCCGGTCCAGCTCGGCCTGGACCTGGGCGTCGGTGACGGTGGGCTCGGTCTTGGGCACTTCCAGGCCCTTATACTGGCCCAAGGTGACCTCAGGATAGAGCTCAGTGGTAATGGTAACGGTGACCAGATCCTCCTCGGAGATCTGGATATCGGTGACGGTGGGCCGGCCCACGGCCTTCCACTCCTGACCGGCAACGGCGGTTTCATAGACCTGGGGGAAGATCTCCTCCAAGCCATCCTCATAGAAGACGTGCTTGCCGTACATGGTCTCGATCATCTTCCGGGGGGCTTTGCCCTTCCGGAAGCCGGGCACCAGGATATTCTTCCGGGCCTTGAGATAGGCCTTCTGGACGCCGGACTCCATCAGCTCCCGGTCGATCTCCACCACGATGGTCGCCTGGTTACCCTTTTTTTCTACACTTTTGACGTTCATGTAAATCATCCTCCCAAGCATGGCCGCGGGGCGGCCCTGCAATCTATACTTTTT
>CANRHF010000075.1 GCA_947630345.1 uncultured Oscillospiraceae bacterium
GGTACAGACCGATGTGGCCAATCTTGGCGGAGGGGATCAGGCTCACCATCTTGTCCACCATGCCCAGGCCCGCCCGAAGGACCGGGACGATGGCCAGCTTCTTCCCCGCCAGCACCCGAACCTTGGCCGGGGCCACCGGGGTCTCGATCTCCACCTCCACGGTGGGCAGGTTCCGGGTGGCCTCGTAGCACATCAGGCCGGAGATCTCCCCCACCAGCTCCCGAAATTCCTTGACGCTGGTATGCTTGTCCCGCAGGATGGCCAGCTTGTGCTGGATCAGCGGATGCTCCAATACATGAACCATTTTTATTTCTCCTTTTCTATTGCTTGTCCCCGGGCGAGGCGCTCCCGCTCCGCCTGGGACAGTCTTAAATAGTTAGGCGACAGGGCGCCGGGGTCCCCGGGGTCTCCCCGGGCCATGGCCGCCTCCGCCGCCAGGGCCACGCCGGCGGCATGCTTATGGCGGCGGTGCTCCGGGGGCGCCACCAGATTCGGCAGGGCCAGGCCATGAAAGGCAAGCTCGCTGCCGTCCCCCACCAGAAAAATTGGGCCGGAAAATCCTTCCAGATCCTGCCGCAGCTCCTCCAGGGAGATCGCCCGATCTTCCCGCAGACGGGTCAGGCGGCCTTCTTCAGCGGAAAACAGGGCGTTGTACACCTGCTGGCGGCGGGCGTCCATCACTGGACACACCACCCCCTGCCAGGCCCCCAATCCCAGGGCCATGGCCTCCAGGGTGGACACCCCGTAGAGGGGAAGCTCCCGGCCCCAGGCGAAGCCCTTGGCCGCCGCCAGGCCGATCCGCACGCCGGTGAAGCTCCCCGGTCCCACGGCGCAGGCCACGGCGGTGACGTCGGCGGGGGTAAAGCCGCAGCTATGGAGCAGGCTCTCCGCCATGGAAAGCAGAGTCTGGCTGTGGGTCAGGCCGGTATTTTGATAGGTCTCCCCCAAAAGCAGGCCGGGCCGGGACAGTGCCACGGAGGCCGCCTTGGCGGAGGTCTCAAAGCTCAGCATCAGCAAGGGCCGGGCCTCCTTCCACAGTAATTTTCCGGGTCTCCGGCCCGGTGATCTCAATGGTGACGGCAATAGCGCCCTCCAGGGCCTCCGCCACGTTTTCGCTCCACTCCACGGCGCAGACGCCGCCCCGGTCCAGATAGTCCTCCCAGCCGATGTCGAACAGCTCATCCACGCTGCCCAGGCGGTACATATCGAAATGAAACAGGGGCATCCGCCCGGTGAGATACTCGTTGACGATGGTATAGGTGGGGCTGGTGACGGGCTCCCGCACCCCCAGCCCCCGGGCCAGGCCCCGGGTGAAGGCGGTCTTCCCCGCCCCCAGAGGACCCCGGTAGGCGATCACCGTCCCCGGGGTGAGCCGGGCGCCCAGGCGGGCCGCCAGAGCTTCCGTCTCCTGGGGTGAATTGGTGTAAAATTCCATAAAACGTTCCTTTATTCGGAATTTTGGCGCATCTTTCTTAGCGCCGCTCATCCGCTAAGCGGGCGGCCTGGTCGGCGGAGGCCAGGGCGTCCATCAGCTCATCCAGGCCACCGTCCATCACCTCGTCGATCTTGTACAGGGTCAGGCCGATCCGGTGGTCCGTCACCCGTCCCTGGGGGAAGTTGTAGGTACGGATTCGCTCGTTCCGCATCCCGGTGCCCACCTGGCTCCGGCGCAGGCCGGTCACCTCCGCGTTCACCCGCTCCTGCTCGATCTTATAGAGCTTGGAGGCCAGCATCCGCATACACTTCTCCCGGTTCTGGACCTGGCTCCGCTCCTCCTGGCAGGTGGCCACCAGCCCCGTGGGCTTGTGGATCAGCCGGACGGCGGAGCTGGTCTTGTTGATGTGCTGGCCGCCGGCCCCGGAGGAACGGAACACCTGCATCTCAATATCCTCGGGCCGCAGCTCCACATCCGCCGCCTCCATCTCCGGCAGCACCGCCACCGTGGCGGTGGAGGTGTGGATCCGGCCGGAGGCCTCGGTCTCCGGCACCCGCTGGACCCGGTGGACCCCGGACTCAAATTTCATCCGGGAATAGGCCCCCCGGCCCTGGATGACGAAGTCCGCCTCCTTCACGCCCCCCAGCTCCGTATCGGCGTAGTTCATCAGCTCCACCGTCCAGCCGTGCCGGGCGGCGTACATGGTGTACATCCGGTACAGGCTGTGGGCGAACAGGGCGCTCTCCTCCCCGCCGACGCCGCCTCGGATCTCCACGATCACGTCCTTCTCGTCGTTGGGGTCCTTGGGCAGCAGCATCAGCTGAAGCTGGCGGTAGAGGGTCTCCTTCCGCTCCTTAGCCTCCTGATAGGTCTGCTGGCACAGCTCCCGCAGCTCCGGATCCTCCATCAGCTCCCGGGCGTCCGCCATCTCCGTTTCCGCCAGGCGGTAGTCCCGATACGCCGCTACTACCGGCTCCAGCTCGTTCTTCTCCCGCAGAAGGTCCGCCGCCCGCTTGGGATCATTGTAAAAATCCGGCTGCTCCGACCGGGCGCAGAGCTCCTCGTACCGGTTCTGGACCACACGCAGCTTTTCCAGCAAGCGGCTCCCTCCCATTCCTCGTTTTTTGTATTGTACCAGCTTTTTGGGGAAAAGTAAAGACGATTCCCACGGAAGGAGACAGGAAAATGAAGCTGACTGCCCTGATGCTGTGCCTGGCGTTGATGATCCCCGCCAACTCCCAGGCGGAAACGGAGCGCTATGTGGCCCTGACCTTTGACGACGGCCCCTCGGGCCGGTTCACCCGGCGGCTGCTGGACGGCCTCAAGGAGCGGGAGGTGCAGGTCACCTTTCTGCTGTGCGGCTACCGGATGCAACAGTACCCCGAGATCACCGCCCGGATCGCCGCGGAGGGCCACGAGATCGGCCTCCACGGCTATTCCCACGGCGCGATGGACGCCATGAACCGGGCCCAGCTGGACCGGGAGATCCGGGACTGTCTGGACCTGCTGCCGGAGGGCTGCGCCCCGGCCTTCCTCCGGCCCCCGGGGGGCAAGTCCGGCAAAAACGTGCGCGGCGCGGCGGAGGACGCGGGCCTGGCCCTGCTGGCCTGGGACGTGGATCCCCGGGACTGGGCCACCTCCAGCGCCCAGCAGGTGGAAAAGGCGGTGCTGAGCAAGGTCCGGGACGGGGACGTGGTGCTGCTCCACGACATGTCCGACAGCTCGGTGGAGGCGGCCCTGGTGATCGTGGACACGCTGCTTGCTCAAGGGTTCCGGCTGGTAACGGTATCCCAGCTGGCCCAAATTCGGGGGGTTCCCATCGTCCCTGGGAGGAATTACAGTCGTTTTCCTCCTGTGTAACAATTTTGTGCAAAGAACTTCATAATATTTTAATAATTATCCCCTTTCTTTCTTCACAATTAAAGCTTATTATGTAGACGTAAAAACCAACTGGCCATCCCGGCTGTGTTGATCCCGCACTGTGGGCGCGGACCTCTAAATTTGCTACTTTTCTCTTTTTCATTTTCCTCTCCTCTTTTCTTGTTGCAAAACCCGCAGGCAGAGCCTGCGGGTTTTGCATTTGGAACGGGGATAATCCTGTTCATTTTGCGCACCCTTTTAATAAAGGGGTGTGTTTTTTTGATTCTTTCCTATATTCGGACCATTATTCTCTATCTGATCCTCATCGCCGTGATCCGCCTCATGGGTAAGCGCCAGATCGGCGAGATGGAGCCATCGGAATTTGTGGTCACCATGCTGGTGGCCAATCTGGCCGCCATTCCCATGCAGGACGGGGGCATCCCCCTGTTTTCCGGGCTGGTGCCCATTCTGACGGTGCTGGGCGTGGAGCTGATCCTCTCGGCGCTGTCCATGTGGAGCATCCACATCCGCCAGGTTTTATGCGGAAAACCGGTGATCCTCATCGAAAACGGCCATATTCTCCAGGAAAATCTCCGCAAGACCCGGATCACCCTGGATGAGCTGACCGGGCACCTGCGGCAAAAGGACGTGCTGGACCCCAGCACCGTCCAGTTCGCCATTTTGGAGACCAACGGCACCCTCTCCGTCTTTCCCTATCCCAAAGACCGACCGGCCTCGGCGAAGGACGCCGGCGTGAAAGCCGGCGCACAGTACCTGCCGGTGACGCTTATCTCCGACGGGCGGCTGCTGAAAAACAATCTGCCCAAGGCCGGCAAGGACGAGGCCTGGGTTCACCGGGAGCTGGAGCGCCGCAACGCGGACGTTCGGGGCACCTGGCTCCTGACGGTGGACAGCGGAGACCACGTTCTGTTCCAGGCAAAGGAGGGCGCGTGATGGGAAGGCTTTATCTGGGCGCCGGGCTCCTGGCGGCGCTGCTGGCCCTGGGGGTTTGGACGTCGGGGACCATGACCCGGGTCCATCAGGAGATGGCCGGTCAGCTGGAGCAGGCCGCCCAAGCCGCTCAGGAATCGGACTGGGGAGAGGCCCAGCGCCGGGCGGAGACGGCGGGACGCCTCTGGGCGGACCGCCGCCACGGGGTGGCCTCTCTGGCGGATCACACCCCCATGGACGAGATCGACGCCCTGTTCGCCCGGCTGACGGTGCTGACCCAGGAGAAGGACTACGGGGAGTTTGGGCCGGAGTGCCGGGAATTGGCCGTCCGGCTGAAGGCCATGGGGGAGGCCCACACGGCCAACTGGTGGAATCTATTTTGAAGTATTTTTAATTCTTTTACCTTCTTATTTCGGTGCATTCCTTTTCGTAAATGCTCCCCCGACCCCTTCCGGGGGAGGTACTTTCTTGCCGCCGAGCAAGAAAGTACCCAAAGAAGTCGGCTTAGGGGGGTGCTTCGAGCAAAGGCGCCCCCCTAAGGACCCCCCAGCCGCCTCGTCAGAGGCGCTGGAGGAAATTCGATACTGGCCTCCGGCCCGTCTACCGTGAATGTACGAAACCAATCATGCAGCGTTCCAAATCCTGCCAAGCGCTGATTGATAGGTTTTACTAGCGGAGTTTCTTAATCGGTGCAATAGAAAACTGGTGAGACTCCTACTTCTATTTTGGTGCAACTCCTATCTTTTTCCAGTGCGGCTATTGACGCAACGCACGAATTGGTACGCTGCACCTTAAGTTTTACATCCCCACGTTAGAAAGTCGTAAGCCCACATATGTTCTCCGTAGCTTGGCATTACTGGGGAGCGGCGGGGGAATCCAAGGGGGGCGCCTTTGCTCGAAGCGCCCCCTTGGTCGGCTTCTTTGCTTACTTTCTTGCCGAAACAAGAAAGTAAGGCCCCCGGCAGGGCTAGGGGGAGCATTGGCGGTGCGGAATGCACTGAAATAAAAAAGTAGGTAGGAGAAAAATAGCCTCCCACCCACCCACTAGGGTGATTTTGCCCACCCACCCCGCAGAGGTGGCTCTAGCGCCCCGCTCGGTATCGATCCTGCCTCTGGAAAGAGGCAAAAAAGGAGCGGCCCCCGGGTGGGGGCCGATTAAAGTCGCTGGAAGCCCAGGTAGCGGGTCCCCTGGAAGGTCAGCTTCCCCCGGTCGCCTTCCACCAGCATCCCGTACTCGCTTCCGGGCATGGTCAACTCGAGCCGGTCGCCGCTTTCCACCTGGAAGGTGACATAGTAGGTCGTCGAATGGGTGACGCCCCCGGCGGCGTGGGGCCCGGCGGCATGGTGGTGGGCCGCCACATCCGTCCGCTTGGCGGCAACGGTGGCCTCCACCGTCAGCCGAGGGGAATGGTTGTTTTTGTTCCACTGGGCGATGCCCCGTGCCACCTGGACCACAATCAAGCCCAAAATCAGGAAAAACGCGATGGGAAACAAAAATTCCATCAGTTCAAACATGGCTCCGCCTCCTTAATCCAAAAGCCCGGCCCCGTGGGGCCGGGCCTTTTTTTGTTATTCTTCCCGGGGGACGCCGGTGACTACCGGCGTCCCGTCCCGGTTCAGCAGGGGAGTCAGGCCGGCGCCGTAGCCGTCCTTGTGGAACAGGTAGTTCACGCCGGTCAGCCGGTCCACCCAGATCTCCACGGCGACGAAGAAGCCGGCCTGGGAATAGGTCTTGACGAACCGATTATCACTGGGCATCCTGCACGCCCTCCACCAGGCCGTTGGCCAGACCCACCAGGCCCTGCATCTGGCTGGGGATGATGATCTTGGTGGCCTTGCCGTCGGCGACCTTCTCCATGGCCTCGATGGCCTTGAGCTTCACCACCTGGTCGTTGGGGGCCTTCTCGTTCAGCATTTCCAGGGAGTCGGCCAGGGCCTGCTGCACCATCCGGATGGCCTGGGCCTCGCCGTCGGCCTTCAGGATCTTGGCCTCCTTCTCCGCCTCGGCCTTCAAAATGGCGGCCTGCTTCTCCGCGTCGGCCCGGAGGATGGCGCTCTCCTTCTCGCCTTCGGCGATGAGGATGGCGGACTTCTTCTGGCCCTCGGCCTGGAGGATGGCCTGCCGGCGGTCCCGCTCGGCCTTCATCTGCTTCTCCATGGAGTTCTGGATGTCCTGGGGCGGCAGGATGTTTTTCAGCTCCACCCGGTTGACCTTGATGCCCCAGGGGTCCGTGGCCTCGTCCAGGATCACCCGCATCTTGGTGTTGATGATGTCCCGGGAGGTCAGGGTCTGGTCCAGCTCCAGGTCGCCGATGATGTTCCGCAGGGTGGTTGCCGTCAGGGTTTCCATAGCCATCATGGGCTGCTCCACGCCGTAGCAGTAGAGCTTGGGGTCCGTGATCTGGAAGTACACCACCGTATCGATCTGCATGGTCACGTTATCCTTGGTGATGACGGGCTGAGGCGGATAGTCCAGCACCTGCTCTTTCAGACTCACCCGCCGGGCGATCCGGTCCAGGAAGGGAAGCTTGATGTGCAGGCCCACGCCCCAGACCTCGTGGAACGCCCCCAGGCGCTCAATGACATAGGCCCGGGACTGCTGCACCACGGAGATGTTGGACACCGCCAGGATCAGCACCACGGCGATAATGACCGCGACTGTAATTAACCATTCCATACATTTTTCCTCCTTAAATTTTTATACCCCAGCGGGAACCTCCGCCGGAACGACGAATAGCTTGACCCCCTCGATCCGCTCCACCCGGACCTGGACCCCCTGGGGGATGGGGTCCCCGCCGGCGCTTCTGGCGGACCAGCTCATGGCCCCCAGCTTCACCCGGCCCTGGGCGGACACATTGTCGATGGCCTCCGTGACCACGCCCACGCTGCCGATCAGGGCCTCCGTGTTGGTGGGGACGATCTTGGGCTTTAAGTGCTTGCGGACCAGGGGCCGCAGCAGCGCCACCAATAGCCCGCTGACCACCAGGAACACCAGCACCTGGGCGCCCATAGGCGCGCCAAGCAGCGCGGCCACCGCCGCCGCCAGGGCGCCCACCGCGAACCAGACCGACACCAGCCGGACCGTCGCGGCCTCCAACAGCAGGGCAAGGACCATCGCGGCCAGCCAGTACAGCCAATAATAGGAATTCATCTTTCTCACGGCCTCCCTGTGATTTAGGATAGCTATAGCATACCAGAAAAAACGGCTCCGGTCAATTGGCGGAATACTCAAATTTACGCATTTTTGAATATCTAATTCAAAAATTTACCTTTAAAATCAGGGAAAACCGGATTATTTTTCCGATTTTACGCTGCCGCGCAGAAAATCTGGGAAATTTGTCTTTTTTACGGTTATATAATTGTAATAAACAGTTAAATAACCATTAAAAATCAGAGCCGCGCGTATTCATTTCTGCGGGTATTTTTCCCCGTATTCACTATAAAACCAGTCAAATATATTTGGATTTGTGTAATATTTTCGGACATAATCGAATTATTTTACAATATTTCCGTTTCAGAAAAAATGGGTTGCGCCCAGGACCGGGCTGGTGTATAATGGAAGGGTAAATTACGGGCGAAAACGCCCTAAAAACGGAGGAATAACCATGTTTGAGGCAATGATCGAAACTTTGAAGGCAAATCCCCGGAAGATCGTCTTTACCGAGGGTCCCGACGCCCGAATCCTGGAGGCCGCCGACCGGCTGAAAAAGGGCGGCTTCCTGACCCCCATCCTCATCGGCAACGTGGAGGAAGTCACCGCCGCTGCCAAGGCCGGCAATTTTGACATCGAGGGCCTGGAAATTATCGACCCCGCCACCTATCCTGAGATGGACGCCATGGTGGAGAAGATGGTGGAGCTGCGCAAGGGCAAGATGACCGCCGAGGACTGCCGCAAGGCCCTTTCCAAGGGCAACTACTTCGGCACCATGCTGGTGAAGCTGGGCTACGCCGACGCCCTGCTCGGCGGCGCCACCTACTCCACCGCCGACACCGTCCGCCCCGCGTTGCAGCTGGTGAAGACCCGGAAGGGGGCCCATCTGGTGTCCTCCTGCTTCATCCTGGTCCGGGGGGAGGAGAAGATTGCCATGGGCGACTGCGCCATCAACATCGACTACCAGGACACCGTGGACAAGGACGGCAACGTGGTGGTCTCCGCCGCCCAGAAGCTGGCGGAGGTGGCCATTGAGACCGCCAAGACCGCCAAGGTCTTCGGCATCGACCCCAAGGTGGCCATGCTGAGCTTCTCCACCAAGGGCTCCGGCAAGGGCGGCACCGTGGCGCTGAGCCAGGCGGCCACCAAGATTGCCAAGGAGATGGCCCCCGACCTGGCTCTGGACGGAGAGATGCAGTTCGACGCCGCCGTGTCTCCCGTGGTGGGCCAGCTGAAATTCCCCGGCTCCACCGTGGCGGGCTACGCCAACACCTTCATTTTCCCCTGCATCGAGGCCGGCAACATCGGCTACAAGATCGCCCAGCGGCTGGGCGGCTACGAGGCCTACGGCCCCATTCTCCAGGGCCTGAACGCCCCCATCAACGACCTGTCCCGGGGCTGCAACGCCGACGAGGTCTACAAAATGGCCATCATCACCGCCGCCCTGGTATAAGCGCTCCAGAAAATCAAATGTGGCAGGCTCCCGGTCCCCGGGGGCCTGTTTTTGTTTCCGCATCCCCTCCATCGAAACAAAGAAGGAAGTCAAAATCTTCTTTTTTCGCCTGCAAACTCGATACCGGGCACGCCCAAGAGGTGTAACGATACTCACCGGTCCCGGTGCGTATTGGGTCTGGGCACCGCCCAGCGCCCGCATTGCACAAAAATGGGGCGAAAAAAGGCAATTCTTTATATAGATGTATCCGGCAAAAAACGCTTGTTTTTTACAGAGATGTATGGTACAATATTTGTGGAAAAATGCGCCCTTTTTCGGGGCTTTTTTT
>CANRHF010000076.1 GCA_947630345.1 uncultured Oscillospiraceae bacterium
AGTATATGGGGGATACGGTCAACTTCCGTTCGCACAAGCAGTCGTACAAAGATAAACACGCCGTTATGAATCCCAAATAGAGACCGATAATTTTTTTAAGTCATTTTTGGCGATTTCCGGCCCTTTTTGCTCCGGAAATGATACTTTCCGGCGCTTATTTTTCCACTGTTTCCACCCCTTCCGGAGCAGACTGTGGGATGGAATGTGGTCATAAGAAGCTTCTTAAACTGCCTCGCCGTTTGGGGAGTCTTCCGCTACCTGCATAGCACCTCCAAATCTGCGAAAAGTCAACCCACCTCCCCGCCAAAACCTGCTCCGCCGTAAACAAAGAAATACGCATTCACCCCAGCATACGGATCTAACTGCCCCCCGCAAATCAAACTTGCGGCAGGTAGCTTCCATGATTCAGCAGTTTTCCCAATTGGAATGACTGTTAAAAATCCTTCCCCACTTTGCATGGGAAAGGATTTCTTATGCTTACGCTATATTGGCAGCCCTACATAGCAGGGTATCCGTGATCTCTGAATTTGAAGTTTTCACATTGCAGATTTCAAATTTAAAGGAGATCAAAAATGAAAAAGGTACATAATCTGGAAAGACCCAGCCTGCAATGGACAATATTACGACCTATATCTTGATAATTACATGGCGCTAAACACAATAAATAGCGATTGACACCAAAAATAAAGTGGAGTATAATATATTTTACAGTGGGATGGGAATGATAATGATAGTGGAGTACTCTGCGTGGGTACTCTTTGTTCGACGTTTCAGGAGGGATTGGGATGTCATATGCGCGTGAAGTAGGCTTTGCGGTAAAGCAACTTGCGAATACTGAAGAAAAAAAGCAGCAGTTAAGAGAAGCGCTGGGTTATTCTGCGCAGGAACTGGAAAAACTCTTTGCCGGGCGACTCTATATTACAGGCTTCGATTTGGACACGATTTCAAAAGTCTGCGGCGTTTCGCCGGAGAGCATCGTGGAGCCCGACCCGGAAGCATATCACGCAGGTGTTGTTCATTGCATGACGCAGTTTAAAAATCCTGAAAATCGCGAAAAGGTTTTGGACTTGATCGATGCCTATATTGATGCACAGGAAGCGCTGACTAGGGCCAGAACCGCCGAATGAAAGATGTTATGAGCGGGCAAAGGCTGTTTTGCCCGCATTCCTTTTATTAGTGGGGTGAATTGTATGCTCAATGTTGAGACACTGGTCGACTTTCCGAAGGAAACGATATCCGCGATCAAGAGTATTATATCCAAACACCGGGATGAATTGCAGGGAAAAGGTCTCTATATCAATGAAATTGTCAGGGAAGATATTTTCGATATTCTGGATTCTTCCTGCACAGTTGTTTACTACCCGTTTCTGGATGAGGACAACGACGGTTTTCATGTAACGCTACCAGTGGATTATCTACAAGATGCCACTGAAGAGCATTTTGTGTATCTGAATACCGAAAAGTATTTGGAAAAGCAGGTATATGCCGCTGCCCATGAACTTGGCCACATTTGGGTCGATGAAAACAAGATCTGGGACGCTGCGCTGGAAAGGATCCTGCCCAAGAATCAGGAAAATGTTGAGCGTTTAATGAATCGATTTGCAGCGGAAATGCTGATGCCGGAGGATATTTTCCTGAAATCTGCCATTAAACAGTTGAAAGACCATTCGAAAGATGACAGAAGGATTAATGCGATTAACATTTTCCGGGTAACTGCCAGCTTAATGGATGAGTTCTGCGTACCCGCGCAAGCGGTGATCTATCGGTTCTATGAGACAGGGATCTTCGCAAAAGAAGTTTGCAAGCAGCTTCTTTCCGGTTTTACTTCCGAGCAGAAAGAGAGCTACCAGGAATTCTTTGACAAGCTGGTAGAGTTGTGCATTCAGGAAGGCGGCTATACGAAGCTGCACAAGAGCACTAAGAAAAAGGGTATTCAAGGTTTCCCAAAGCTGCTGGATGAGGTTGAGCAGCGGCATATCTTTTCCGAAGAGAGAACGAAAATGCTCAGAGATATGCTGGATATCCCTTCAATTGATGACCGCGAAGAGACATTTGCTATCGGAACTGAGGAAGAATAGAGAAAAAGGGCGTGAAATACGATGGATGAGCTCCGGGTTGTATTGGATACCGATTTCATCAACCGAATAACAAGCTATGAAGACGGCGATCCGCAGGGTCTCTTTTGTCGTATATTTCACACCTTGAGAAAGAAGCCGGTTGTTCACCAATATGTGGCGGAGCATGAACTAACGCATAATTCCGTTGCAAAGGCATTGATGCAGAGCAGATTTCTCGAGGTGATTCCCTATTCTGCTTTTCTGAAGGACGAGTTGGCGTGGGAACTGTATGAGAAAAACGTACGAGACATGCATAACAAACTCCTTGGATTTCGTATTGATATGGGAAAGAGTGTATTTGCGGAATTACGTCCAGAGGATGACATTACTGCAAGGCATGCCCAGATGAGCCTTGGAGAAATACATTCGATCTTTATGGCAGTGGAATTGGGAATCCCATTGTTTTATTCTAACGATGCTGACGCAAAGGTTATAGCAAGCCGGTTTCCGAGGGACAGGCTGAATGTCCTGAATTTAGAAGCTGTTTCGAAACAACTGGATGTTGATGGTAGCGAAGTGACAACCAAAGAGCGAAAATTTTTGCGGAATTATAACCAACATAGAAGATAACTTATAAGCAACTTTTTTCAATTCCGTACATAGCCGTCTGCTTTGCCATAATCAGCTATATAATCAGCTATTTATATGGGAAAGAGATCCTGTCCAATTCCGGCAATAGAGCGAAAATAAGTGTAAGTATCAATTTCAGCACTTGTTCAAATGCCTACAAAACAAACGAAGAGCCTCTGCCGATCCGCTGTGAGTGCCGGCTGAGGCTCTCTTTTGCTGTGTATTCAAGTTGCGAATGTCAAAGATTCACTAGCAGTCTGTGCAATAGAATGTGGTCGTAAAAAGCTCCCCAAAACGTTCGCCGTTCGGGGAGCCTATTTCTTTTTTGCATAGTACCTCTGAATCCGCGAAAAGTCAACCCACATCCCCACCAAAATCTGCGTCGCTGTAAACAAAGAAATACGGCGTGTGCGTTTGAATAATATTTCCACACTGAATTTTCAAAACAACCGGACTCAATTGCCATGCAAATTGTATCACAGGGCAGGAAAACACAATTCGCTATCTCTTTTTCATCCTGTCACACATCATTGTAAACCCTCCACCCGTTTTGGGGCCGGAGGGGTGGGGGAGCTTGAAATAATCGGGAGCGCGTGATATACTTTATAATTAAAGGAGGGATCGCCATGGAAAATGTGAGACATTATAACGCCTTCATCTCCTACCGGCACAACCCCACCGACTCTGCGGCGGCTTCGCGGATACAGCGGTATTTGGAGCATTTCCGGGTACCCCGGGCCATTGCCAAGAAGACGGGGAAGAAGAAAATAGAGCGAATCTTCCGGGACAAGGAGGAGCTGCCCATCACCAGCGACCTGGGGGACACCATCACCATGGCGCTGAGGGAGTCGGATTTTCTCATCGTCATATGCTCTCCCAGGACCCAGGAGTCCATGTGGGTGAAGCGGGAGATCATGACCTTCCTGGAGACGCACTCCGCCCGCCAGGTCCTGACCGTGCTGGTGGAGGGGGAGCCTCAGGACATCATACCGCCGGAGATCTTGACGGACAACGTGACGGGCGAACCGCTGGAGCCCCTGTCCTGCGACTGGCGTTTGCCCCTGCGCCAGGCGAAGCGAGAGGAGCTGCCCCGCCTGGCCGCGGCTATCCTGGGCTGCGCCTATGACGAGCTGCGCCGCCGGCAACGGCAGTATGTGATGCGTAGGGTTATCGCCGGGGTGTCTCTGGCCTTCGCCATGACGCTGGCCTTCGGCGCCTACATGGTCCGCACCAATATACTCATCCAGGAGAACTACGAAAACGCCCTGCGCAGCCAGTCTGAGTACCTGGCGGAGGAGTCCCTGGCGCTGCTGAACGGCGGGGACAGGCTCTCGGCCATCCTGCTGGCCATGGAGGGGCTTCCGGGGCCGGGCGGCGACCGCCCGCTGGTCACCCATGCCGAATACGCCCTCAGCTCCGCCGTGGGCGCTTATGAGGCCGGGACCAACTCAAAGCTTGTGGCTTTGGGGGCGCTCACTCCGGAGGGCACGCCAAAGGCCATGGAGATCGATCAGCCGGGCCGCCGGGCGATCCTGCTTGACGACACCAATACCGTGTCCGTTTGGAGCATCACGACCATGGAGAAACTCTACACCATCCGGCCCGAGGGGACCGTCCAGAAGCTTTTGGCCGCCGACGACAGCCGCTTTTATCTGCTGCTGGGCAAGAGCGGAATGATTTGCTACGACACCGCCTCTGGGGAGGAGCAATGGCGCCTGGACGGGAATCTCCGGGACGCCGCCTGCGCCCAGGGGAAGGTCCTGGCGCTTTTCCTGGACGACGCCACGGACCAGCAGCTTCTACGGCTCCTTTCCGAGGAGGACGGGAGCACCTTATTTGAGATAAAGCCCCCCGTCATTGACGGGGATGAGTTGCTCACCGTGTGCTCCCATGTTGCCGTGTCCCCCAGGGGCGAGTACATAGCCGTGGGGATCAAGCGGGGGGTCTCGTATTTCGGCGTGATCCCTGACGCCTGGTACATCGTGGACACCGGCAGCGGTCAGGGCCGCCTTGTCTCCCTGCCGGAGAAGGCGGATCTGCATTTCGACCAGGTCCTCACCGACGACGGGAAGCTCATAACGGCGGAATTTGTGGGGGACTGGAGCGCCGGGAGCCTTACCTACCAGCTGGACCGGGAGCAGAGCCTCCAGACAGGCGTCACCAGCTTCAGAATCTTCTGCTTAGACTACGACTCCGGCCGGCTTGCCTGGGACCGCCAGGTGGACAGCTACCAGATCACCTGGGACGAGCGCACGCTGTACCTGCTGCGCAGCGGCAACGTTGCCGTGATTCTGGCCAACGTGGTGGAGATTTACGACGTGGAAACCGGGGATGTGGTGTCCCGCGGACAGATGCAGAGCTCCATCCTCACCTGCGCGGACCTTTTGGACGACCGGCTGCACGTGGTGACGGAGGACGGCGGCGTGGGACAATACCGCTATGATTCCCAACTGGGAATGGTCACCAGGAGCTTCCAGGACGGGCTGCGCCTTGCCAGGATAACCGTGGTGGACGACGGATATTTGAGATTCCTCACCTGCCGGGAGGGGTCCAGTGAGGTGCTGATCTACGGCGCCCAGACTGTGGACTCCGGCTGGGAGGAGTTTAAGGACGGCAACCCGGAGGGAACCGCCAGCACCCGCGCCCGCCGGGACGACAAGCTGATCCTCACCTTCTCCGACGGCTTCGTCCGCTGCTGGGACCTTACGGAGCGAGCGCTTTTATGGGAGACGGATCTCTTTACCCCCGAGGACGGGGAGAGCGACAGCGGCCGGAACTATGACATCCTGGACTGGGACACCCGGGCAGACACCATCCTTGTGTGGCAAAGCGAGACGCAGGACGTCCCGGGGAGGCTCGTGACGATCAGGGCCTCGGACGGCGCGGTGATTTCCAGCACTGAACTGACCACGGGGGCGGAGCCGAAGCTGGCGAGCATCAACAGGATCTCCGCCGGACCCGGCGGCGGGGCAGTATACGGCGTATACGTCCCGGTGGCTGACCAAACCATGGCGGGCGTGAGCGTCTATGACCCTGAAAGACAAAGCGCCACCCTCTATCCCGTCTGGGAGGACGGGCGGCAGATCGTCAGCCTCTGGCCGAACGGGGACCGGGCCCTGGTCGCGGACGAGGACGGCGGGTGCGCGATGGTGTCCCTCTCGGACGGGGCCGTGACGCCCCTGGAGGGGAAACTGACCTACGAATCGAGTTACTCCCCCCAGGAAGCCCGGGTATGCGCCTGGAGCGGCGACGGCAAGCGTGTGGCCGCGGCGGGGGAGGAGTATATCTACGTCTGGAGCAGGGAGGGGGAGCTGCTGCTCTCCATCCCCTGGGTGAGGCCCGTGCTCTCCCTGGCTTTCGCGCCCGACGGGAGGCTGTGGGTGATGGGCCTGGACGGCACCCTGGCGGTCTTCTCCCAGGACGGGACCGAGGCGGGACGCATCCAGTGCGAGATGTACGGCAATCCCAGCGCCACCATGTATGTGGAGTGGAATTTCACCAAGGGCGACGTCTACGTGATAACGGGCGTGATCCTCACCGCGGTGGACCCGGAGGCCATGGCCGTCCGATTCACCGCCTGGCAGGCCGTCACCCTGGATGAGGCAAACGGAAGAGTGGTGAGCCTGGGGGAGAACGGCCTCATGTCCCGACCCCTCTACACCGTGGAGGAGCTGGTGGAGCGAGGCCGCGCCCTCACGGGCTCCCTGTCCCTCACTCCGGCCCAGCGGGCCGCTTATGGACTTGACTGATTTACGGCGCCTTGAAAGCTTTTAAAAATGTCTGATGTGCAGAACCACACCCAACGCCTCGCTGTCACCACCACGGAGGGGCCCGTGCGGGTCATCGCCGGGGCCTGAGCCTCCGGGACATGACCTTCGCCGCCGCCCGGGATATGATCGAGATCCAGAAGCTCTTCAAGCGGCCGGACTACTATGAGGACATGCTGAACCTCTTTCTGGACGCCTTGAAGGAGAAATATGACACCGCCTCGTCGGCCCAGGACGTGATCTTCTACGGCTATCTCTATCAGGAGAAGAAGCGCTTTGCCTTGAATTACAACAATGAGCAGATACGGTGCAACACAGAGAACAGCCATACTCGGAAATCGATCCGGGTATGGCTGTACTCTTTTTATATTTGAATCTTCTATTTTGAATCTTCTACTGCAATACTTGTTCTTGCGTATTCTATTATTTCCTCGCTTCAATGAAATGGGAAAGGACAACATAGGAATCATAGTCGGCAAACGCCGCGCCCACATAATTTTCTGTCAGTACAGTTCCTCCATTGACCGGGAGGGTCATGGAGCCGTTTTCATCGAGAATCTGAAAATCCGCAATGGCCGTGAAGCCGTGATCCTCCGCTACCTGATAGTGCATGGCCGTCTCGGAGCGGGAACCGCCGTAGGCGGTGTTGCACTCTACGATCGTACCGTTCACAGCCTCCACCACATCTTTTATCAGTTCCGGGTGCAAATAGTTACTTGCAGGCGGTTCGCCGGTGGAGAGCTTTACTGACACACGACCGGTGGGCGTCCAGCCCAGGGCTTCAAAGACGGCCAGCATCCCCTCCGGGGAGATGTCGGATGTGAAGTAGACGATGGGAACATCCGAATCGGAATCTGTTTTCTCAACCTTAAAACCTTCTTGTCACAATTTTTTGCCGAGGTCATACGCCATTTGCGGATATCCCGAATGCCGCGTCATAGACGGTGTGCCGCAGTCCTATTCACAGCGATTCCTCCCACCGTTTCAACTCGGAAGCGGAATTTAAGATTCTCCCTTCGACGATTTCGGTATTGGCTGAAACGGATGGCTTTAGTCCCGCGACAGCCTTCCCGAACCCGCTGCCGCCGGAGGTGGCGAACAGCACGATTTTCTTGCCGGAAAAATCATAGCTTTCCAAAAACGTATTGATGATCGTCGGCGCGACGTACCACCAGATCGGGAAGCCCAGATAAATCGTATCATAAGCGCCGATGTTGGCGTCGGTGTCCGAAAGCCGGGGGCGGCTGGATTTGTCGCTCATCTCCACACTGCTGCGAGATTTTTTATCCATCCAGTTGAGGTCTGCCCGCGTATAGGGAACGGCAGGCCGGATTTCGTACAGATCGGCGTGAATGGCGTTTGCCAGGTCTTTTGCAACGCCGGCGGTCGTTCCGCTGGCAGAAAAATAGGCTACCAATGTTTTACGCATGTCTTTTCGCTCCTTTTATGATTTGTTTCATGTCAGTTGATTCCAAGCCCGTTTGTCCATTCCATCACTTCTTCGGAGTCGGCTCCGGCGGAGAAACGGTGGCCGGAAAGCCAAGTGGCGCCGCTGGCGGCGGACCGAAGCGCGGAATCGCTGCTGCCGAAGCCGCTGCTGGCGGAGGTGCAGAACGCCACCAAGGTCTTACCGGAGAAATCGTAGCTTTCGATAAACGTACTCATGATCCGCGGCGCTTCGCCCCACCAGATGGGATAGCCAATGAATACGACGTCGTACTGTTCCATATTCGCAACTGTTCCGGAGATTGCGGGGCGGGCGCTGGGGTCGTTCATTTCCACAGAGGAACGGCTGTTTGCGTTGCCATAGTCCAGATCCTCGGCCGAATAGGGCTGCTCCGGTACGATCTCGTAGAGGTCCGCGCCGAGCCCGTCGGCCAACTTTTGGGCGATGCCCTCCGTGTTGTTGGTGGCGGAGAAGTAGGCTACAAGGATTCTGCTGCCCTCCGGCTCCTCATCCGGCGAAGATTCCGTGCTGTCTGCCGGTTCACTGGGCTGCTGGCTTTCGTTTTCTGTTTCAGAGGGTGCCTCGGACGTGTTCTGATCCTGGGGATTCTCCGGCGCCTGAGACGCTTCCGCGCTGCTTTGAGACGGCGCACTGCTGTTACTGCCTTCATTCGATTCGGTGTTGCCTGCGCAGGCGGCCAGGGCAAACACCAGAACAAGCGCAAGTAAAATCGCTGTGATCTTTTTCATTTTCATTTCAACTCCCCATATTGCTGATCGTCCACCGGCTCCAGCCATTCGTTGGAGCCGTTTTCTCCGGGGACTTCAATCGCCAGATGGCTAAACCAGCTATCCGGCGCGGCGCCGTGCCAGTGCTTCACGCCGGCGGGAATGTTGACGCAGTCGCCGGGCTTCATTTCCACAGCTTCCTTGCCCCACTCCTGGTAGTACCCCCGGCCGCCGACACAGATCAAAATCTGCCCGCCGCCCTTTGTGGCATGGTGGATGTGCCAGTTGTTCCGGCAGCCCGGTTCAAAGGTCACGTTGAAAATGCCAACCTGCGCTTTGGACACCGGGGCCAGGTAGCTCTGACCGGAAAAATACTGCTTGAACCCGTCGTTGGGCGCGCCGATCGGGAAGAAAATGGTATTTTGATAACGGTCTTTCTCCGTCAGTTCCGGCTCCGCCTCGTTCCAAACATCCTTCGCCAGACGGAACACCGCCCACGCCTTGGGCCAGCCCACATAGAAGCCGACGTGGGTCACGATGGCGGCGAT
>CANRHF010000077.1 GCA_947630345.1 uncultured Oscillospiraceae bacterium
CGGGGTAGCCCGTATCCGGCAGAAGAAGCTCGCAGTCCCCCGGAGTGAAGTGTACCTTGGCCTCCCACACCAGCCGGCAGAACCGGTCCAGCCGCTCCTTGGAGGGGAACCCCCGCAGCCACCGGCCTACGGCCTCCGCCGGGTCCTCGGGCTCCCCGCCCTCCATGCCGAAGAGCGCGTCGATGGTCACCCCCAGCTGCCGGGACAGGATCGGCAGCAGCTCCACATCCGGCGTGCCGCCCTTTTCCCATTTGCTCACCGCCTGGGCGGATACGCCCACCAGGTTTCCCAGCTGTTCCTGGGTGAGCCCCCGCTCCTTTCGCAGCGCGGCAATCTGTTCGCTCAGCGCGTTTGTCATTGCAAACACCGTCCTTTCATCGTTCTGGTTGAATTATAGCAAAAACAGCGGTTGAATACAATGGAGGCGCTTTTGCGTTATTTCAACTATTGGTTGTATCCTTAGCGTTTTGGCACGGGGTTTTCGCAAAAGCGCTGTCTTTAGCTTCCCTTGGCAGCCCTCACGCTGAATAAACGGCTGCCTGGGCTTTCCACAAGGCCGCGTAAAGGCCGCCCGATTTCAAGAGTTCTTCGTGTGTGCCGCTTTCCGCGATCCGCCCTTCCTGAAGGACCAGAATGCGATCCGCGAGCTTCACAGCGCCCAAACGGTGGGTCACAAGGATGCCGGTTTTGCCCTGAATCTCCCTCTGAAAAGCGTCATAGATCGCCTTTTCCCGCAGCGGGTCGATGGCGGAAGTGGGCTCATCAAGGACCACAAAATCACTATCCTTATAAAACCCTCTCCCACAGGCAAGCTGCTGCCACTGGCCGCCGGAAAGTTCCCGCCCGCCAAACTCCTTGCCCAGGGGCGTATCGGCCCGGACCTCTCCGTCCGGGAAAATTGCGGATAACCTCCGGTCGATCTCTTCCCTGCCCGGCTTTGAAAAATCGCCGATGGCGATGTTGTCCCCCGCCGTGAGCTTGTACCGGCAAAAGCTCTGGGGCACGGCGGACTGGCGAAGATGCAGGGCCGCTTCCTTCACGGTCAAAATATCCACGCCGTCATAGCATACGCGCCCGGCGGTGGGGCGGTAGAGGCCCAGGATCACCTGGGCAAGGGTAGACTTTCCCGCTCCGTTTTCCCCCACAATAGCGATGGTTTCCCCCTTGCGGATCGTCAGGTTGACGCCATCCAGCGCTTTTCCAATCTGGTTTGGATAGGTAAAGGACACATCTTGCAATGTGACCGTTTTCTCAAATGTGCATGTATCCGCTTCCCCACCTCTTTCTGGTAAATTCCAATACCGGAAATAAGGCTGGATCATGCGACGGAATTGGATCTCATTGCCCACGGTGCCGGTAAACCCTCTCAGGATCGCGGTCAGGGAGGAATAGGCCGCCACGCCGGCGGTAAAGGTGGGAAGAGCGATCTGCCCGGAATGGAACAGCAGGATCGAAACGACAAATCCACCCATGCTTCCGGCGCACTCCAGGATGCTGAGGGAATCTTTCAGAAGCAGCGTTTTCTTTGATTTGCCGTCTTCGATTGCGTCTCGTTTCATGCGGCTGTTCTTCCATTTCTTGATCAGCAGCGCGTTCGCCCCGGTCAGGCGGCTCTCCTTGCAGGCAATCTCGTCGATGACCGCCTTTTCATATTCCGCCTCCTCCCGCTGGCATTGGGTCACGGTTTCATAGCCACGTTTCCACAGCCGGGCGCTATACAGCATTTCCAGCAGCGTCGGGAGTGCGGCCAGGGGAAGAAACAGGAGAAATAGGCCATTAAACGATGAGATATACGCCGCCACCATTGCGGCCTGGATGATGGTCATCACCGCCTCCACGTAGATCTGACCGTAGCGGAAAAGATTCTGCCGGGCGTTATCCGCCTGGCGGATGAAAGCGTAGGCGTTGGGCGTCTCCAGATCCTCGTTGGAAATGTGCCGGCTTTTGGCATGGAGCATTCGGCGGGTGTTCTCCTCAAAATCCAGGATCGCGAAAAACTGAACATGGTATCGAATGTACCACACGGAGTACCCGGCGGAGAGGAGAAGGGCCGCCGCGTAAACGGCCAGGGAGGCGAAAAGCCCGGCATCGTACCCGGCTTGGAGCTGGGAAAAAACGCGCTCCGTTGCCCAAACGCTCAGAATGGACGCCCCGCCGTTCCCGAGCCCCATGAGCGCCATCAGTGCGAAGCTCCCGGGCGCCGCTCTGAAAATATAGAAAAGCGCCTTTCGTGTACTTATTTGCTGATCGTTCATCACATATACATCCCTTTCTGCGTGTTGAACAGCTCCGCATAATAGGCGCACGTCTCCATGAGCTTTTCATGCTTGGCTTTCGCGATCAACGCGCCGTCCTTTAAAACCAGAATCTCATCGGCCATACGCACAGACCCCAGGCGGTGAGAGATCAGAAGCGTCGTCCGCTGGTCCAAAAGCCGACGGTACGCCGTGTAAACCGAGGCCTCCGCCATCGGGTCCAGGGCGGCGTTCGGTTCATCCAAAATGGCGATTGGCGCTTTTGAGAGGATGCAGCGGGCCACCGCCATCTTCTGCCACTCGCCGCCTGACAGCCCGGCCCCGTCCTTAAAAAGGGGCATAAGATTGCGGTCATATCCCGCCTCGCCCATCGCCGCCATGGGATGAGCCCCAAGCCGGTCGAACACACCATTTAGCGTCTTGTCATCCGCCTGGGCATCCATGCACAGCGACACATTTTCCCGGATGGTCAGGGGGTAGCGGTAGAAATCCTGAAAGACTACGGAATACAGCCTCCGGCGGCTGGCCGGGGAAAGTTCATGCGCCGGCCTGCCGTTGATCAGGATCTGCCCGCTGTCCGGCCGGTATAGTCCCACAAAAAGCTTCACCAAAGTCGATTTTCCGCAGCCGTTTTCTCCCACCAAGGCGTAGTGGCGGCCGGGCTCTAAGTGGAAACTGATGTGCCGCAATACAGGATTCTTCATGCCGGGATAGGTGAAGGTAACATCGCGAAACTCCACGCTCCGAATTTGCGCATCCGGGGCAATGTCCTCCCGCCCTGTCTCCTCCTCCAGTGCTAGAAAGTCGAAAAGGCTGCCCATTTTCCCTGCGGCGCCTACAAGCTCATAAACCGCCGCGTAGATCTGTTTGCAGCTCTGCTCCAGCCCCACCGCGGCATAGAACGCGGATGTAAAGAGGCCCATGGTGATCCTCCCGCTGAGCAAGGGGCGTAGAAGCAGCAGCGCCACGATCACGGCGTAAAACGCGAAAAGGATCTGCATGACGGTTTCGATTTGAAAACGTTCTCGGCCCAGCTTCGCGTTTTCCCCCTTTGCCCGGGAGAAGGAGTCTCGATAACGGCGGTCGATCTCCTCGTCAAATGAAAAGATCTTCCGCTCCACGGCGTATTCACGCTGCATAAGAAGTGATGAAAAATAATTGGCGCGCCGCATATTCTCCCGGTACTTGGCCCAAAACCCCTCCGTTTTTTGCGCCAGCTTTCTGTTCAGGAAAACACCCGCCGTCAGTAAAAGAATAATTCCCGTTGCTGTCCAAGCATCCATGGACCACAGGACAAAAAGCGACAGCGCAAGCTTTACAAAAAGCTCCACAAGCGTTCCGACCGCCCTGAAAACCTGCGCTTCCAGCTCCGGGGCCTCCGCGGAACTTTGCCACAGTGCGTGAAAGCGCACGGACTCTGTAATTGGAAACGCGATTTTAGACGCCCTCTCCAACCGTGCGGCGTCCAGGCACGCGGATTGTTTGATTTTGTGCCGCTGCGATATGCGGTCAATAGACGCGGCGCTCACCGTTTGCAGCAGGGATAGCGCGATAATCAGTCCCAGAAGTAGAAAGAATCTGTGACTTCCGTCCGTCCCGCCGCTTAACGCCCCATCGATCAGGTCGCCTCGAAGTCTGATGGACACGGCGGGAATCGTGACGGCAACAGCGGCAATGAGAAGATAGGGCCCATATTCTTTCAAATGAAAGTACCGGCCGAAAGCTGCTCGAATCTTCATCCCATTTCCCCCTCCTTGTTTTACAAGGTTCATTATAGCTGAAAATGGTCCTATTACCAGTCTTGTTCTTTATCGAATTTTCTGCTATAATAAATGTGGAAAATGAGGCGTTTTAGGGCCCTTTGAATGGAAAATGCTGTCCTCTATACAAAAAACCGGCGAGGAGCTTTCAAAAAAGCCCCTCGCTGGTTTTCAGTTCAGAAGATAGACCCCCAGGTTCAGGTACCCGGCAAAGGTGATCCAGGCCAGGTACGGAAGCAGCAGCTTCCCGGCGGGCTCCCGGATGGCCAAAAAGGCGTGGAGGGTCAGCCAGACCAGCAGCCACAGCCCCGCCAGCAGGAAAAAGGCCGCCAGATAGTCCTTCCCGCCGAAAAACAGCAGGGGCCACAGGAAATTTACCGCCAGCTGGGCCCCATAGAGCAGCAGGGCCTGGCGGACCTGCCCGGTCTCCGCCCCGGAAGTCCACACCAGGTAGGAGGCCCAGCCCATCATCAGGTACAGCGCCGTCCACACCACGGGGAACACCCATCCGGGGGGCGACAGGGGCGGCTTTACCACCGAAGCGTAGTCCGCCATGCCGCCCATGGTCAGCCACGCCGCCAGACCGCCCACCGCCAAGGGCAGGGCCAGACAGAGAATCAGTTTCTTCCATTGCAGATTTTTCATGGGAACCCTCCTTGCCTTTTGCGTTAGTCTATGCGCCGGAGGGGCCGGACATGCAAATAATGGTTGCAATTCCCGGGAAAGCCGGGTATAATATTACCCGAAAATAATGATCGGCTCTGCGGAAAGGAAGGATAACGATGCAGGCAAAGGTTTACTTTTCTCCCACCGTCACCCCGGAAAAGGTGCTGGAAATGTACCGCCTTCTGGGAAAGGAGCTGCCCGGCAAGGTGGCCATCAAGGTCCACTCCGGCGAGGAGGGCAACCAGAATTTCATCCGTCCGGCGTTCTGGAAGCCGGTGGTGGAGGATGTAGGCGGCACGGTGGTGGAGTGCAACACCGCCTATGAAGGCTCCCGGGACGTGACCGAACGCCATGTGGCCACCCTGAAGAAGCACGGCTGGAGCGGTATGTACACCGTAGACCTTCTGGACGCCACGGGCCCGGATCTGGTGCTGCCCATCCCCAACGGCAAGGTGATCCACCAGAATTTCGTGGGCAAGGATCTGAAGAATTACGACAGCCTGCTGGTGCTGTCCCATTTCAAGGGCCACCCCATGGGCGGCTACGGCGGGGCGCTGAAGCAGCTGTCCATCGGCATCGCCTCCTCCAAGGGCAAGCAGTATATCCACGGCGCCGGGGATATGGAGGCGTTCTGGTCTGCCGACCATGACTCCTTCCTGGAGTCCATGGCGGACGCCGCCAGCTCCGTGGTGGAGTTCTTCCACGGCAACGCGGTGTATGTCAACGTGATGATGAACCTGTCCGTGGACTGCGACTGCTGCGCGGTGGCGGAGGATCCCTGCATGAAGGACGTCGGCGTGCTGATCTCCGACGATCCCGTGGCCATCGACCAGGCGTGTCTGGATCTGGTCTACGCCTCCGACGATCCCGGGAAGGCCCACTTCCTGGAGCGGGTGGAGAGCCGCAACGGCGTCCACACCGTGGAAGCGGCGGAGGCCCTGGGCATCGGCAGCCGGCAGTACCAGCTGATCCGCGTGGATTAAAAACCTAAGCCCCCGGTGCGAAGCCGGGGGCCTTAATTCTGATTAATTATCGGCAGGAGCCATTTCTCCAATCGCTGTTGGCAGCGCAAGAGCCGCTCGGAAAGGATGACTTTATTTTTATGGGAACAAATACCTTAGGCGAGATCATTTATAACCTGCGGAAGAAAGCGGGGCTGACCCAGGAGGCGCTGGCGGACGGTATTTGCTCCCCCATCTCCATCTCACGCATTGAAAACGGGAATCAAATGCCGTCGAGCAAGGTCCTGGAAAAAATCCTGGAGCGCCTGGGTACGGGGACCTATCAGCTCTGCAACATCTATTATGAAAACGAACAGCAGGCATCCTTTCGCCGTTCCTTGGATGCAATCTGCGCCCAAGTCTCATCCGGCGACCTGGATTCGGCCCGAGCGGCTTTGCGGGCGCTTTCTGGAAAAGAGATGGACCCGGACAGCCTACAATACGCGAAAATGCTTTTCGCGGCCATCCGCATGAAAGACGGGACGGCCGATGAAACCATCGAAACAGAACTGGAAAACGCTCTGCGCCTGACAAAACCCAACATCGACCTTCATGACTGCCGCGGAGAACTGTTTTCTCCCGCGGAGGTCAATATTCTTGTCATGCTGACAAGCGCAAAATATTCGGACGGGAAAGTTTTAGAAGCCATTCGTCTGGGCGAAGAAGTTATGTTTGCATTGGACAGAAACCAAAGCCGTCTATCCGAATTTCAGGTTCTTCATATCAATCTGGCCCACAATTTAAGCCAATATCTGGTCGTAGAAAACCGCTATGAGGAGGCGCTTCTCTACGCGAGAAAGGCGGAGGAACTCAGCATCCGGGGAACGGAGCAGTTTATGCTGCCGGAGATCGAATTTGGCATCGCGCAGATCCTGAACAATATGGGAAAAACGGAGGAAAGCCGGGCGCGCGTCGAAACGCTGATTCCCTATATGCGGCTGATCGGAAAGACCCAGATGGCGGATGTGGCCCAGGAATATCTGGACACGACGCTTCGATCAAGGGGGGACGCACAGCCCCTCGAAAAGGAACGCCACGAAAGCTTGATCTCGTTTTTTGGCACCCCATAAAAACTTATCAAATGATGTAAGTTGAAATTATACATGGCGCGATATGGAAATGCCGCGTTTCTTCCGCTATACTTCACATCGTGAAGCAGGACGGATGGAACGCGGCATGATCGCTTTCAGGAGCCGTCCAAATCCATCAAGGGGGCATCGCTATGAAGAGACTAAAATGGGGCTATATCCCGCTGTTTGCATTGCAACTTCTTACAAACGCGGCAACCGTGGGGGTCGCGGTTTTACTCAGTGCTTTGATCGACGCGGCGGAAGCGTCCATTGTCAGCAAAAATGCCGGCAGCCTGCGGGACGTTTTGATCGTCAGCGTCCTATATGCCGTCTGCACTGGCTTGCTCATCTTTTTGTGCAGGCGCTGCAAAGCGTACTTTATTCGGAAATCTCTGCTTCAAATGCGCAATGCTCTGGCAAAAGGTACTTTAGAGACCAGCATTGCCGACTACGAGAATACGGGCAGCGCGGCCTATATCACAGCTTTTAATCAGAACTTCTCAATTATTGAGCAAAAGGTCCTGGAAAACCGTCTTTCTCTGGCGGACTCCTTAATCAGCACCGTCTTTGCCGTCGCCGTGCTTTTGTGGATGAACCCGGTGATCGCGGTGATCTCCATCGCGGCGATGGCCATCCCGAGCTTGCTTCCGAGCCTTTTCGCGAAAGCCCTGGGGCGGGCCACGGGGACGGTCCTGGAAGCGACCACGGCTTACAATGAGAAAGTCAGTGATTTGCTGAACGGCTTTGAAGTAATCAAGACCTATCATGCCGCCGGGGAAATGCTCCCTCAATTCTCATCAAGCGCCAAAAGCTTAGAGCGGGGCAAGGAGCATCTCTCGTCGCTGATGGCGAAGGTGAACGGTCTGGCTACTTTCGCCTCTATCGCGGTACAGTTTTTGGTAATGGGCCTGGCCGGGTTTTTCGCGGTCCAAGGATATATCACCATCGGCAGCATCGTGGCGGTTACCCAGCTCACCGGTCAGGTGATCTCCCCCGCCTTTGAGCTGTCGGCAAAAATCAGCGAATTACGATCCGCCAAGCCCGTGCTGGAAACCCTGGACGCGTTTTCTGAGCCGAAGGTTTCTGAAAAAAGCGCGGCGCATCCAGTAAAGGACCGTATTTCCCTTCGGAATGTAAGTTTTCGATATGGGGATCGGGTAGTTCTGGATAATCTGTCGGCTGATTTTGAAAAAGGGAAAAAGTATGCGGTCATCGGGAAAAGCGGCAGCGGGAAAAGCACGCTGTTAAAGCTCCTCGCGGGGTACTATCCCCAATATGACGGCAAAATCTGCACTGACGAAGACGTGGCCCTGCCGGACGACGTCGCCATGATCCACCAAAATACGTTCCTGTTTAGGGACAGCATCCGCAATAACCTGACGATGTGGAAGCCCTATTCGGAGCGGGAGATTCTGGAGGCCGCGGACAAAGCGGGGTTGACCGATCTGATCGCCCGGCTGCCCCAGGGACTCGATACCTTAGTTGAGGAAAACGGAAGCAACTTTTCAGGCGGTGAATGCCAGCGGATCGCCATTGCCCGGGCTTTGCTCAGCGGCAAGAATGTGCTGCTGATGGACGAGGCAACCTCCGCCTTGGACGAGCAGACCGCCAGCGCGGTGGAGCGGGGCATTTTGGCTCTGGAAAATGTCACCTGTATCAGCGTCACGCACCACCTCCCGCCCGAAGCTGGGAAAAAATACGCGGCGGTCTTCACCATGGACGCGGGGCAGCTTCACGCGGCAAACGGCCTATAACAGAGCGCCTCGTTTTACAAGCGCTAGAGAGCCCCCATTCCCCGGCTTCGCGCCGGGGATGGGTAGATTATTTCTATGCGGCGTTGGAAAAATCCACCCCCCGGCGGAGCCGGGGGGATTTTTCTACGCGGCGTCTGGATGGTACATGGTCTTCCATTTGCCGGAGAGGGTCCGGCCCACGAAGAACCCGGCCCGGCACACCCAGTCCACCACCATGGCGATCCACACCCCCAAGGCGCCGTAGCCCAGCTGGACGCACAGCACCCAGCTCAGGCTGACCCGGAAGGCGATCATGGAGGCGATGCTCACCACCATGGTGAACCGCACGTCATTGGCGGCCCGCAGGGCGTTAGGCAGCACGAAGGCCGCCGGCCACAAAAGGATGGAAAAGCCGTTGTGGACCAAAATCAGCTGCCGGGACAGCGCCACCGCCTCCGGGGACAGCTTCCGGTACAGCCCCACCAGCGGCCCACAGAAAACAATCACCAGGG
>CANRHF010000078.1 GCA_947630345.1 uncultured Oscillospiraceae bacterium
ATAGGGCGCGTACTGCTTCCCGGAGCCCTCCCGAATGGAACGGCAGACCTGATCGAAGGGCATAGCCGGGCGGCAGCGGGTAGAGGTCTCCTCCGCGGAGGAGGCCAGGGCGTCCGCCACCGCGACCAGGCTGATCATGGCCTTCTGGGGGGAATCGTTCAGGGTGAAGTCCAGGGGATAGCCCCCCTTGTCGTCATAGTACCGGTGGTGGCCCCGGGCAATGTCGCCAAACTCCGCCGTGGAGGCGTGGAGCCGCAGCAGTCGGGCGCCGCAGTAGGGATGGAGCCGGAGCATGGACTCCTCCTCCTCAAACAGGCCCCGGCAGGCGTCGTTTTCCAGATTGCGGAAGTGGATCATTCCGGTGTCATAGACCTGGCCCGCCTTTCTGGCATAGTCAGCCAGCTCCCGCCGTCGCCAGATCACATCCTGGGGGCTCTGGCACCCCACCAGACCCACCAGCCGCTCCGGGCAGTCCTCCACCGCCCAGTCTGTCAGCTCCGCGGCCACCCGGCCCGCGAGCCACATCCGCACATAGATGGTGGGCTGCCGGGCGGCACAGACATCCTGGAAAATCTCAAAGAAGGGAATCCCAGCCAAATCCTCCCGGTAGATATAGAGGAACTGGACCAGCTGGGACATCAGCATTTTGTCATGGCTTCCGTTGGGGGCCCGGGCGATCCAAGAGCGCAGGCTGCGCACCATTTGCCGCACCCGGCGCACCATGGCCCCGTCTGGGTCCCTCTTCAGATCCTGGAGATATCGCAGATAATAGTTGGGAATGCTCACCATGGCAAAGAGACCATCGGCGCTCAGGTCCGTCTCCTCCCGGCTCAGATGGAGGGCGTAGAGCCGGTCCAGCAGCTCCGGCAGCTGCATGACCCCACAGTGATAGCGGGCGGCCATGTAGGCATACTGCCAGCGGGGCGAGGGGGGCAGCCCCCGCTCCCTGGAGGCCCGCAGCTGCCGGTCCTGCACGATCTGGGCAGACTCCAGCACCTGGGCGAACATTTCCGGGGTGGTATACCCGGTGCGCAGGGAGGTGAGCAGCGTTGTACACTCCTGATGGCTCTTATACAGATACAGGTCCCAGGGCAGGCTGGGGGTTTTGGCCCGCAGCTCCGGGTCGGACAGCAGCGTAATGGAACGGGTGCAAGCCGCCAGCTTTGCCTGGGCGCTCTCCTGGTCCCTACCGCTGTAGGTCAGGGCCAGGTTCCCCATACTCCGGTGGATATAGCCCCGGATCTCCGGGTCGGTGATATCGTCGTACTCCGTATCAAAATAGGACGCACTCTCCATAAAGCACATCCGCATCCGGGTGGTAAACATCCGGGGGATCTGGGGCAGCAACATCTCCTCCAGATTGTGCAGCGCGATACCCACATGGTACTGCTCCCGGATGATCCCGTCCCGATCCTTCCGGTGGCGGGCCCGGGCCAGCAGGGCCATATGGATCCGGTAATTGAGGCCCACGTCCAGCTGGCCGTTTCGGTTCACCTGCCCGGCAAATTCCGACAGGTCCGCGACGTCCTCCTCCGGGGCGGCGAGAATGTTGTCCAGCACCGGGAACAGCTCCTGCCGGAGCAGCTCCGTACCCCGCTCCACCGCCCGGTGGGTGGTTCGGTTGGCCTCCCAAATCGCCTTGCTGAACTCCTCCGGGGTGAGACTGTCCGCGTTGGGCAGGGTCAGGCCGCAAACGGTGCGAAGCAGGTCCAGATATTCCTCCTGGTATGGCTGCATAGCTTTTCCCTCCCCGCTTCAGCGTCCGGCCTGGCCGCCCAGAAACTTCGCCATGGTATCGGCCAGATTCTGCATACTGACGGGTTTGGGCACATGGTCATCCATCCCCGCCCGCTGACAGGCCCGAATGTCCTCTATGAAAGCGTTAGCGCTCATGGCCACAATGGGGATGGTGCGGCTGTCCTCCCGGGGCAGGGCCCGGATGGCCCGGGTGGCGGCCAAACCGTCCATCACAGGCATCTGAATATCCATAAAGATCAAGTCAAAAGTGCCAGCCGGGGCGTCCCGGAACCGCTCCAGGGCCTGCTGCCCGTCCTCGGCACAGACCACCTGGGCCCCCAGCATTTCCATCAGCTCCACGCCGATCTCCCGGTTGATCTCGTTGTCCTCCACCAGCAGGACGCGCTTGCCGTCAAAGCGCTGGGTCTCGTCCGCGTGGCTGGCCTTGGCAGCCCGACCCTGGGGGGTATAGGAGTAGAGGATCTCCCCCACCCGAGAGCGGAACAGGGGCTTGGGGATAAAGGCGGAGACCCCGTATTTGCGCATTTCATCCGGCGAAAGGGTCCACTCGTAGGTAGACATCAGCAGAATGGGGATGTCCGGACCCAGCATGGTCCGAATCTCCCGGCAGGTCTGCACCCCGTCCACCACCGGCAGCCGCCAATCCAGGAGGATGGCAAAATAATCCTTCCCCTCCATATGGGCTTGCGCGGCCAGCTCCCGGGCCTTCCAGCCCCCACTCACGACCTGGTGCTCCAGCCCCAGATCGTCCAAAATCTCCTGAAGGTTCCGCTGGGAGGGAATGTCCGCGCAGGCGGCCAGCACCCGCTCTCCCGCCAGCGCCGCCATCTCCGGCTCCTCCTTTTGGGCCTGCTCCAGGGGCAATGTCACCGTGAACCGGGTCCCCTTTCCCTCCTGGCTCTCCACGGTGATCTCGCCGTTCATCATTTTTACCAGGTTATGGGTAATGGTCATGCCCAGGCCGGTGCCCTGGATGCGGCTGGCCCGCCGGTCCCGCTCGAAGGGTTCAAAAATCTTTTTCAAAAATTCCGGGCCCATGCCGATACCCGTGTCCTCCACGGTAAAGGTGTAGTAGCTATAGTGCTTTCCCCCGGACTGGGTCTGCGCGGTCTCCCTCAGGGACAAGGAGATCCGCCCCTCCTCCGGGGTAAATTTCACCGCATTGGAGAGAATGTTCAGCATCACTTGCTGCAGCCGCAGCTCGTCCCCCAGCACCTGCTCGTGGCGAATGCCGGTGAAATCCAGCACTACCTGCTGGTGCTTCGCCTCCGCCTGGGGGCGGAACACCGCCATCAGGCTGTGGAGGAAGTCCGCCAGGGTGAAGGGAGCCAGATTGACGGTCATTTTCCCGCTTTCGATCCGGGACATATCCAGGATATCGTTGACGATCTCCAGCAGGTGCTGGGAGGACAGGTCGATTTTTTCCAGGCAGTCCTCTACCCGCTCCCGCTCCTCCAAATGGGCCCGGGCGATGGTGATCATGCCGATGATGGCGTTCAACGGCGTGCGGATATCGTGGGACATATTGGACAGAAAATCCGTCTTGGCCTGGTTGGCGGCGTTGGCCGCGTCTAAGGCGCTGCGCAGGGCAGCGTTGGCCGCCTCCACCCGCAGACGCAGGCTGTGCTCCTCCTCCGTCACGTCTCGCAGCAGGATCAGCGTGCTGCCGTCCGGATAGCCGGTGAGGGAGGCAGTCAGCAGGATCCCCCAGACCTCGCCGCTCCAACGGCACTCCCCGGCGGACAGCGCCGGTTCCAGGGCCTCCATCAGCTCTTCCTCCCGGCCGGAAAGCAGCAGCTTCGCCGCAGGGTTGCGGTACTCGATCCGCCACTTTCCCTCCGCCTGCCGAGCCGTCAGCACCGGCAGGGGCACCGGATTCAAATATAGCTCCAAATCGCTGGGCATTGCTTCACATCCCTTTCCGGCAGTCAGGCGTCCTGGGTGAGCTGGGCAGCGAGGACCTGCAGCAGCTTGTCCAGATGGATGGGCTTGGGAACGTGGTCGTTCATTCCGCACTGGAGGGCCTTGCGCCGGTCCTCGTCAAAGGCGTTGGCGGTCATGGCAACAATGGGGATCTTGGACAGCACCGGATCCTCCAGGGCCCGGATGGCCTGGGCGGCCTGATAGCCGTCCATGACCGGCATCTGCACGTCCATCAGCACCAGGGCGTAGTACCCCGGGGCGGAGGCGCGGAGGGTGTCCACCGCCTCCTTGCCGTCGCAGGCCGTCTCCACCAGGAAGCCGTTTTCCACCAGCAGCTCCTGGGCGATCTCCCGGTTCAGCTCGTTGTCCTCCACCAGCAGCAGCCGGGAGCCCTTCAAATGGGCCACCGGATCCGGCGCCGCCGGGGTCTCGGCGGCAGCCTGAGGCTTCCCCAGAGCGGAGATGAGGGCGTCCCGCAGTTCGGACAGGAAGATGGGCTTGTTGCAGAAGGCGGTGACGCCGGCCTCCTTGGCCTCCTCCTCAAAGGCGGTCCAGTCGTAGGCGGTCAGCACGATGATAGGGATCTTCTCCCCCGCCAGGCTCCGAATCTGCCGGGTGACCTCCAGACCACTGAGATCCGGCAGGGCCCAGTCGATGATGAAGGCGTAGTATTCGTCCCCCATCTCGATAGCCTGCCGGGCCCGGAGCACCGCCTCCCGGCCGTACATACTCCATTCCGCCCGCATGCCGATCTGTACCAGCATTTTGGTGACGGAGTCGCAGGTGGCAAAGTTGTCGTCCACCACCAGGCCCCGCACCCCGGACAGCTCCCGAATGGAGGGGTTCTGCCGCCGGCCGTCCTGAAGGCGGAAGGTGAAATCAATGGTAAATTCCGTGCCCCTTCCCTGCTCGGTCTGCACCTGGATGGAGCCGCCCATGGTGTCCACAATGCTCTTGGTGATGGCCATGCCCAGCCCGGTGCCCTGAATGCCGCTGACGGTGGTATTTTTCTCCCGCTCAAAGGGCTCAAAGATGTGCTTGACGAACTCCGGGTCCATGCCGATGCCCGTGTCCTTCACCCGGATCTGGTAGGCTCCATAGCCGGTGGGTGCCCCGGGCTTCTGCCGCACCATCAGGGAGACGGAGCCTCCCGCGGGGGTGAATTTGATGGCGTTGGACAGCAGATTCAGCAGCACCTGGTTCACATGGAGCTTGTCGCAGTAGATATCCTCGTCCACCACGTCCATGGTGTCCATGAAGAAATTGAGCTGTTTGGCGGCCATTTGGGTCTGGATGATGTTGCGCATATCCCGGAAAATGTCGGAAATGGAGCAGGGCTTCTCCTCGATGTTCAGCTTGCCGGACTCGATCCGGGACATATCCAGAATGTCGTTGATCAGGCTCAGCAAGTGGTTACTGGAGGAGAGGATCTTGGTCAGGTACTCCTGCACCCGCGCCTTGTTGTCCAGATTGGTCTGGGCCAGGGTGGTAAAGCCGATAATGGCGTTCATGGGGGTGCGGATATCGTGGGACATATTGGACAGGAAGGTGGATTTGGCCCGCTCGGCGGCCTCCGCCTTCTTCAGCTTCTCCTCCAACACGGCCCGCTCCACCGCCTGGTCTACCGCCAGCTTTCCCTGGCGGTAGATGAAGACATAGTACGCCGCCAGCGCCAGGATCATCAGTCCCCCCGCTACCAGGAAGATCGTCCGCGCCACATAGACGGTGGAAAAGGCCTCCTGCTCCGGCACGGATACGGCGATGGACCACTGATTGATCGCCGCCGGCCGGTAGTACAGGTACTCCCAGCTTCCGGTGTTGTCGGGCTTGAAGATCACATAGCCGGTGCCCATGCCCAGCAGATCCTGAGTAAAGTCCTCCCAGGTGGCCTCCCCCTTGGTGGGGCGGCCGCCTTCAAAGTCCCGGATATTGCCCAGCTCTTCATGCCAGGTGTCCAGAATGAAGTCGCCGGTGCGGGTGTCAATGATGTAGACGCTGGCCCGGGCGTTATAAATGTTGTCAATATTGATGGCTTCGGGCAGCTCGTCCAGTCGGGTGATGCCGTAGAGCAGGGCTACTGTCTCCCCGTCCTGAATGATGGGCACAAAGTGCCGCAGTACCATGCTCCCGCCGCCCACGGTAACGCCACGGTCCGTCACATGCTCCCCCAGGGGCGCTTCCACTTCAAACGACAGATCGTGGCTCTCTGACGCGTCGGTGATGCCGCCGTCAGGCGTCAGCACCCGGTCGTCCGGCAGAAGCACCCGGATCTTCATGGTCTCCAGCAACGGGGAAACCTGCTCCATGATCCCCAGGGTGTCCTCGGTATCCAGATTGTCGGCGGTGGCGATAATCTCCGCCGTGGCGTTGAGAATTCGGCTGTCCCGGGCCAGCTTGGCGGAGACCTCCTCGATGACGGTCTCGACTCCTTCCTCCATCCGGCCCAGACTTCGGGCCCGGAGGCTCGCGCTGATCCCCAGGAAAGCCGCCGCGAACAGCAGCGCGATCACCAGCGTCAGCGCCAGGGTGGCGGTGATGTTCGCCGACCCCCAGACTTTCCTTTTCATGGCAGCTCCTTTCGGTCACAGGCCGGCCTGGAAGGCCGCGATGGTCTCCGTCGTTTTCCGGTAGTCCTCCTCCACCTGGGCAACAAGCCCTTCCACATCGGTACGCCCGGCCCGGAGGGCCTCCGTCAGGGCGCTGCTGGAGGCGGCCATGGGCGTAAAGCTCAGATTTTGGCACATGCCCTTGATGGTATGGGCGGCCCGGAAGGCCTCCTCCTGATTTCCTGTCTCCAGGCTGGTCCGCAGCAGCTGATAGCTGCCGTCGGAAAGAAATTTCAGCACGAATTTTTGGAGCAGCCGCTCACTGCGGAGGCGGCCGATGGCGTCGGCATAGTCCGCCCCCATGGACTGATAGCATTCCTGAAGCGTCATGGTTCCCTTCTCCCTTCCCTGTTCCTTCCTGTTTTCCAATGTTCCTCTTATTCCATTTCCGCCGCCTCGGCAGCGGGCTTTACATAAAAGCAATAGCGGTGCTTGCCGCTGCCCTTGGCCTTGTACAGGGCCAGATCCGCCCCGTGGTACAGCTCCTCGTAGGTCAGGCCCGTGTCCTGCCCCAGGGCCACGCCCATGGAGACGGTGACCTCCCGGCCCTGACAGGTAAAGCAAAGATTGCCAAAAATGCGGTCGATGGTATGCTCGATATCCGTCCGGTACTCCAGGAAGATGAAAAACTCCTCCCCGCCGGCCCGGCAGCACAGGTCCGTGCTGCGGACGCTGCTCTTCATCCGGCGGCTCAGCTCCTGAAGCACCTGGTCGCCAAACATATGGCCATACCGGTCGTTGATGGTCTTGAAATTGTCGATATCCACCTCCGCCAAGGCGAAGTTGGAATCCGGGTGGTCCTGAATCCGCAGCTCGATCTGCTCCCGGACGCCGGCCCGGTTGAGAAGCCCGGTGAGGGAATCTCGGGAGGCCTGGCGGAGCAGCTCCTCCATCCGCTCCCGGGAGTCGTGGATATCCGTCACGGTGCCCAGCGCCCCCTCGAACCGGGGGATGGGATCGTCGGACCAGAGGGCCCGGGTGACCACCCGGTGCCAGCGGGTGCCGCCGTCGTAGTGCAGCGGGCAGTCCAGCCGGACCTCTGGATTTTCCGGGGTGGTGGCCCGCAGGAGATGGCTCAGCTGCTGCCAAACGCCCGGCTCCAGCACCCGGAACAGCCGCTCATTTTCGGCAGGCTCCATGATGATCTCCTCCAGCCCCAGCTTTTTGGCGCCCCAGGCGGACAGGGAGATCATGGCGGGGGAAGCGGTGTACTCAAACTGGATGGACTCGGACATGGAGGCGAAGAAGGCGTTGCGCATCCGCTCCCGGTCCAGCAGCCGCAAGGTGCGCTTGGACACATGGCCCTCCCCCCGCAGAGCCTCCTCGGAGATTCCCCGGAGCTTCCGCTGGCGGATCTCCTCGGCGGAGCCGGATTCCAGGGCGGTCCGCAGCCTGCCGGCGTTCTCCTCCAGGCACTCCAAAAGAATGGGGTTAAAGCTGCCGCATTCACCCCCCAGGATCATCCGCACCGCCTGCTCATGGGAGAATGGGGGCTTATAGACCCGTTCGCTGGTCAGCGCGTCGTACACGTCCGCCATAGCCACCACCTGGGCGGAGATGGGGATCTCGTCCCCCTTCAGCCCGTCGGGGTAGCCCCGGCCGTCCCAGCGCTCGTGGTGCCAGCGGCAAATTTCATAGGCGAACCGCACCAGCTGCTCCTGCTGATGCACCGGCAGCCGGGCGAGCATATCCGCCCCCACGCTGGAGTGGGTCTTCATCACGGCGAACTCCTGATCAGTCAGGCGGCCGGGCTTGTTGAGGATCTTTTCATCAATGGCGATCTTGCCGATGTCGTGGAGGGCCGAAGCGGTGCTGATCAGGGAGATGTCCGCCATGGTCAGGTTGTATTTGTCGGTTTTTAGGATCAGCCGGCCCAGCAGCAGATCCGTCAGGGTGCGGACGTGGAGGATGTGCAGCCCGCTCTCGCCGTTGCGGAACTCCATCATGTGGCTGAGAATGTCGATCATCAGATCGGACTGGCGCTCCTTCTCATAGACCTGGTCCTCCACCATGGAGATCAGCCGCTTCTGCTTGGCATAGAGCAGTAGGGTGTTCACCACCCGGCGGTGGACGATCATCCAGTCAAAGGGCCGGGCGATAAAGTCCGTGGCCCCCAGTTCGTAGGCCCGCTCCACCTGGGCGGAGCTGTTCTCCGCGGAGATGATGATTACCGGCACGTCCTCGATCCAGCCGTTGCGGTTCATGGCGTCCAGAACGCCGAATCCGTCCATTCGGGGCATGACCAGATCCAGCAGCACCAGGGACAGATCCACCGCGTGCTTGGAAAGAATGGACACGGCCTGCAGCCCGTCCTCCGCCTCCATCAGATCGTAGTCGTCGCTGAGCATATCAATGAGAATGGAGCGGTTCATCTCGGAATCGTCCACGATCAGGATCTTGTTCTTCATAGGTTTCTCCCACGTTTCTATTTTTCCGGCCGCCAAGTGCGGGATATAGATAATTTATTATAACGAATTTTGACGTGAATTGCAGCCCCGCAATTGTCAAATATGCCGATATTTTGTTAAAATCTTCCGGAAATCGCGGATTTCTCCAAAAAACGACAATTTTTCTCGGAGTGTAGCGTTACAATAGATGTGAGACCGAATAGCTAGAAAAAGGCGATTGAGTTTGTTAGAATAAAGTCACCACAA
>CANRHF010000079.1 GCA_947630345.1 uncultured Oscillospiraceae bacterium
TTTTCTACACTTTTGACGTTCATGTAAATCATCCTCCCAAGCATGGCCGCGGGGCGGCCCTGCAATCTATACTTTTTAATTGACAGCCGTTGTATTTTATCAAAGAAACAGCCGGTTGTCCACCCTTTTTACGAAAAATTTACCGTTATTTTTTGGTTTCTACTCAGGGCAGAATGGCCAGAGGCCGAAAGCCCAGATAGTCTGCCGAAACCAGCGTGTATTCCACCCCATTCCACAGGCCCTGCTGGGCCAGCTTCATAGCTGGGCCGTGGAGATGGCCGTAGAAGCAGCGCCGGACGCCGTAGCTTTGAAGCAGCTCCGTGATCTCCCGGCACTCGTAACCGAAGTAGCGGGGCGGATAGTGGAGAAACACCAGCTTCTCCCGGTCCCCCGCCGCTTTTAACGACGCTTCCAGCCGAAGAAGCTCCCGGCGGAAGATTTTTTCATCATGCTCCGTACTCCGGGACTCCTCAAAAAACCAGCCCCGGGTCCCGCAGAGGGCGGTTTCCCCATAAAAATAGCAGTTGTTGTTCAATATCCACTGGTCAGAAAAGCCCCGCTCCTGGCAGAACCGGTAGAATTTCGCTGCGGTGCTCCACCAGTAATCGTGGTTTCCCTTGACAATCAGCTTTCTGCCCGGGATCCGGTCGATCCAGGCAAAGTCCGGCTCCGCCTCTGTCAAATCTTTTGCCCAGGACAGGTCCCCCAGCAGAATGGTTGTGTCCTCCGGCCCCACCTGAGAAAATCCGGCGACCAGTTTTTCCATGTATCCGTCCCACACGCCGCCGAACACGTCCATGGGCTTTTGGGCCCCCAAGGACAGGTGCAGGTCTCCGATGACGTACAGCGCCATGGCCTACTCCATTTGCAGCCGGTCCCGCAGGTCCCGGACGGTAATGCCCAGGATCTGGGCCACGGTCAGGGCGGAGCAGATGGGGCTCCGCTCCTCCAGAAGCACCGCCGGACGGGACTCCCCTGCCCTGGCCCGGTAGTCCTGGAGCCCTCCAAAGGCCAGCGCCGCGTAGGGATCCAGCAGGAAGGTATTGACGGCGTAGACATTGCGGATGATGGACTCCATCCGCTCCCGGCCCACCACCGAAACCCACAGGCCGCTGCTCAGCGTGGCCAGGTCCTCCTCGCTGACGGCGTAGGGCCGCCCCCGCTGGGTGGCCAGGAAAAACCGGCGGGCCTGCCCCATCCCCAAAGTGGCGTAGATCAGCCGCTCCAGCTCCGGGGGCACGACAAAATCCGCCTCCGGGGTGCTGGTGGGAATGGCCACGGCGTCGGTCCTGGCGGAGCCGTGGTTCACCAGGTCCCACAAGGCTCCATTGTCGTTGCAGCTGCACAAAATGGTGCCAATGGGCAGCCCCATTTCCCGGGCATACCACAATGCCATGGGGGCGCCGAAGTCCCCGGTGGGCACCGCCATGTCCACAGGATGGTCCCGGTCCACTACGCCCAGCCTGCTCAGTTCTCCCAGAAGTCCCGCCGCCATGGCGATCCGCACAACGATCCAGGCCCAGCTGCTGGGCTTTCCCTGGGAGTCCTCCACCCCCCGGACCCGGCCGGAGAGATTCCGCACCACCCGGGAAAAATCGTAGTCCGGGTTGTGCCAGCACTCCGCCACCACGATCCGGTGGCTCATAGGGATCATCCGGTAGGGCCGGACCCCCACGGAAAACTCCACGTCCGCTCCGTCCAGCCGGGCGGGGAAAAACAGGTTCAGCACCTCCGCCACGGCCTGCTCAAAGGGCTTTTCCAGCAGGGCGTCCACCTGGGCCTCCCCCAGCTTGGGCAGCTGGATGGGCACATACAGTCCCCCGTCCGGTCCCCGGTTCTCCCCCAGGACCCGGTAGGCGGTGAAGGCGTCCCCTGTGTTTCTGGTGGTTACATACAGCACCGCTCCATCACTCCTAAGGCATTGTTCCAGAAAATGTCCAGCAGCGTCTTTTCGTCCAATCCCCGCTGGGCCAGCCGGCTTGCCAGCTTGGGATAATCCTGCACCCCTTCAAAGCCCTTGGGCAGCTGCCCACAGCCGTCCAGGTCTCCTCCCAAGGCAATGTGCGTTCCAGTGGGATCCAGCTCCAAAAAGTGGAAAATATGGTCGCAGGCGGTGTCCAGATCCGCGTCCTTGCCTAAAAACCAGGCAAACTCATTCAGTCCCGCCACCCCGCCGGTGCGGCAAATGGCGGTGAACATCTCGTCGGTCAGGTTCCGGCTGCAATCCCACACCGCCCTGCTGTTGGAATGGCTGGCAATGATGGGCTTTTCCGTCACGTCCATGATGTCCCAAAACGCCTCGTCGCTGATGTGGCTCACATCGATCACCATTCCCAGCCGCTGGGCCTCCTTCACATATTCCCGGCCCAGGTCCGTCAGGCCGCCCCCGGTGACATGGGAGCCTGCCAGGGGGTTGCGCTCGTTCCAGGTCAGGGTGGAGATCCGGAAGCCCGCCTTGTAAAGCGTCTCCAGAAGCGAGGGGTCAAAGCCGAATCCGGCGGGGCCCTCGATGGTCAAAATGGCGGACATTTTGCCCTGCTTCCGGTTTTCCTCCACCTCCCGGGCGGTACCGGCGAAGGCGATCAGGTCCTCGTTCTGGGCCACCCCCGCCAGAATGGCGTTCATCTCCCGCTCAAAAACGTCGGTGACGGTGACGCCCTTGGGTAGGCGTTCCCAGGAGGTGGTGAAGCAGGCGAAGCATTGGGCGTACCCCGCCAGGGTCTTTGCCCGGGTCAGGTCGATGTGGCCCTTGTTCCGAAGAAGAGTGCCGTCCTCCTTCTCCACCAGGGCCAGCGCGGTGTCGCAGTGCAGATCAAAAACAGGAATATTCATTGAAACGCATCCTCCAAATGGATAATTTCCGGCCGCGGGGTATCCACGCCCTGGGGGGCGTAGACCTCGACCACGTCAAAACGGGGCTGCAAATCGGTGGGGTGTTCCGCCAGGTAGATCTCCGCGCTGAGCCGCAGCCGGTCCTGCTTGCGCCGGTCCACATACTCCCTGGCCTGGGCGAAGGACGCGCTTTTGCGCAGCTTCACCTCTACAAACACCAGATAATTCCGGTCCTTAGCGATCAGATCGATCTCTCCAAACCGGGTGCGGTAGCGGGATGCTACCAGTTGGTAGCGCCGCTTCCGCAGAAATTCCGCCGCCTTTTCCTCGCCCCACGCACCGGCAAGATTATCTCTCCCGGGCATGGTATTTTTGAAGAAAGGTCTGCCGGTGCAGATAGGCAGGCCCGTATGTATCCAGGGCCAGGTAGTGCTGCCGGGTGCCGTAGCCCTTGTGAATCTCAAAGCCGTACTGGGGATAGATGTGGGACATCTGGATCATATAGTCGTCCCTCGTCACCTTGGCCAGAATGGAAGCGGCGGCAATATTGGCGCTGAGGCTGTCCCCATGGACCACGGTTTTTACCGGCAGGCCGAAGTCCTTTGCCCGGTTCCCATCGATCAGGACCAGCTCCGGGCGGCGTTGCAGCTTGGCCAGGGCCCGCCCCATTGCCAGGAAGGTGGCCTGCAAAATATTGAGCCGGTCGATCTCCTCCGGGCTGGCGAAGGCGACGCCGTAGGCCAGGGCCTGCTCCTGAATGATGGGAAACAGCTCCCGCCGCCGCTTGTCGGAGAGCTTTTTGCTGTCGTCCAGCCCGGGAATTTCCAGATGGGGCGGCAGGATCACGGCGGCGGCGCACACCGGCCCGGCCAGCGGGCCCCGGCCCGCCTCGTCCACGCCGCAGATTCCCTGAATCCCCTGGGCAAAATATTCGTCCTCGATCTGCCACAAATCTCTCATAAAGAATCCTCCGGCGGCGCTTCCAGGGTGAAGCAGCCCAGCTTTCCGCTGCGGTATTCATCCAAAAAGGCACGGGCCATCCGCCCGGTATCGATCTCGCCGCCGGAAAGGAGCATTCCTCGTTTCCGTCCGGCGGCCTCCAGCAGGGCAAAGCCCGTTGGCGCCTCCATGGGATCCAGCCGGTACCGCTCCTCCAGGGCGCCGGGGTACCGCCGGTAGAGCAGCGCCATCACCTGAGCCGCCAGCTCCTCGGTGTCCACCACCGTCTCCTTCACCGCGCCGGTGGCGGCCAGCAGCAGACCCGCCGCCGGGTCTTCAAACTTGGGCCACAAAATCCCGGGGGTGTCCAGCAGCAGAAGCTGGGGGTCCACCGTCACCCACTGTTTTCCCCGGGTGACGCCGGGGCGGTTTTCGGTCTTGGCGCCTTTTCTGCCGGAGATCTGATTGATAAAGGTGGATTTCCCCACGTTGGGAATGCCCACCACCATCACCCGGAGGGGCCGGCGCATTCCTTTCGCGGCGTCCCGGGCAATCTTTTCCGCCAGCAGCTCCCGGAGCGCCGGCTGAAAGTCCCCGATCCCCTTCCGCCGTTTCAGGTCCACGCCAATGGCCGCCAGGCCCCGGCGCCGGAAATAGTCCAGCCACCGCCGGGTCTCTCCGCTGTCCGCCAGATCGATCCGGCTCAGCGCCACCATTCTGGGCTTGCCGCCGCAGAGTACGTCAATGTCCGGGTTCCGGCTGGCGGAGGGAATCCGGGCGTCCACGATCTCACATACCGCGTCCACCTGTTTCAGATCCGCCTCGATCTGGCGGCGAGTCTTGGTCATGTGGCCCGGGTACCACTGAATATGCATCGGCTCCGTCATCGTATCGGCCCGATCCGGGAAAAGTCCCATACCTCATAGCCGTGATCCGTCCCGGGCAGGAGCAGGAACAGCACCCTGCCCACGATGTTTCGCACATCCACCTGTCCGATGGCCGGATCCCGGCTGTCCTGGGAGACCCATCGGTTGTCCCCCATCAGAAACACGCAGCCCTTTTCCACGGTGATGGGTTCGGTCATCCTTCCCGACGTGGTCTTGGAGTAGGTATAGGGCTCCTCCAATGGCACATCGTCCACATAAACGGTACCGGTTTCGTCGTCAATACGGATGGTCTGCCCCTCGGTGGCAATGACCCGCTTGACAATCAGCTCTCCGTCCTCAAAATCCTCCAGACTGGCCACAACGATATCTCCCTGCTTGGGCTGGGGGTAAAACACATGGCTCAGCAGGATCAGGTAGTCTCCGTCCACCAGGGTGTTGTACATAGAGGGGCCGGACACCACCACGATCCGGAAAAACACCAGCATCACCACCAGCACCGTCGCCAGCATATAGGATAAATCGTGGAGATAATACAGGGCATTTCTTGCCGGGGTAATTTTTTCCCTGGACCTTCCCCTTCTGGGCTGGGAACCCATTTCCAGATTTTCCCGCTCCATTTTCCTGCCTCCCCTTCTTTCCGCCCCAAATGGCGGACAAACCGCTTTGCTCTCTATTATACACAAAATTTTCCAATAAAAAAAGAGGGTAAACCCCTCTTTTTTTATTTTCTTTTTGTCAGACCTTCTCTTTGATCTTGGCGGCCTTGCCGAAGCGGCCACGGAGATAATAGAGCTTGGCCCGGCGGACCTTGCCGTGGCGGACAGTCTCCACATCGGCAATCCGAGGAGAATGGACCGGGAACACCTTCTCGCAGCCCACACCGTAGCTGACCCGGCGAACGGTGATGGTCTCGCCGATGCCGCCGTGCTTGCGGGCGATGATGGTGCCTTCAAACACCTGAATCCGCTCCCGAGCGCCTTCCTTGATCCGCACATGGACACGAACCGTATCGCCCACCCGCATTTCGGGCAGCTCCGGCTTCATGTACTGGCTGGACAGAGCCTTGACTAAATCCATATCTTTTTGTCCTCCTTCATTTGGGCGTTCATGCGGCGAATCAGTCCCGGGTGATATGGCTCCCGGACGCCGCAGAGGACTCACCTTTTTTCAGACCGATTTATTTTACCACGGGAAAAAGGAAATTGCAAGCATTTTTTTCGGAATCTTCCAACTTTTTATCTTGCGTCAGCCCTTCAGCCCCCGGCTCTGCCGGTCCATGTCCTCCACCACAATGTCGAAGATCTCTCCCAGGGAAGCGCAGTATTCCAGCACCTTCCAGGGCTCGTTGGTGTGGTAGTGGATCTTGATCAGCTCCTCGTCCCCCACCGCCAGCAGGCAGTCCCCTTTGAAATGGGCAACAAAGTAGTCGTTGATCGCGTCCTCGTCCAGGTCCTGCCCCTCGATGAGCAGCTGGGTGTCATAACGGTATTGGGTCATTTGTAAAGCCTCTTTTCTGTTTCATTATTGGACGGATTTCTGGTAATCGCTATAATTTCCATAGCTTGTTAAAATCGTGTACATCGGAAAGATTTTGAACCCCAGCTCATCGTAGGATGTATCCTCCAGCTCCCCCTGCTGGCGCAGCGTCTGATAATTGCGGGCCACAGCCATCACCATGATTTTGTTTACTTCCCTCATTTCTGTCATATCCAAGGTGAAGCTGACCACCATTTTTGTTCCAATATCTCCGCCGCCTGAAAATAGAACGGTGTCCTCCGGCTCGACGCTGATCGGCTCGTCATTGAAAAACAGCACCAAACTGTAATCCACCGGCTTTTCGCAGTAGATTTGGCACACGATATTCACCTTGGAGGTCTCCTTTACATTGTAGGCATACTGCCCTCCATAGGTTGGTTTGAATCGAGACTCCGCATCCTCCTGGCCATATCCCCAGCGGATCACCGATCCGACAAACACATTCGATGCCCTTTGATCTTCATACAACATTATATCTTTGATGGAGGGATCAATAACAGTCCCCCCAGCAAGAGTATCCATAATATCAAATTGATCGGTAGTCGTCCAAATCTCCTCCGAAACCGTCAGCTCCTCGACCCGGTCGGGGACAGTTGGGAAATCCGCCGTCGGCGCCGGGTCCGCGTTGAATTGCAGAACGACGCCTGTTGCCAAATAATTCTGGTACGGGTTCGAGTAATCGAGAAGTTTGACTTGTCCCCCCTCCCGCTTTTCCCGGGGGAACCAATCCGCCGCCGGGAGCAGAACCGCGCAGAGCTCCAGTTCGTCCCCTGTTTTACCGCAAACAGGGGTAAAATAGAGGGTGCCTTCCCTCTCCAGCTCCGTGAAAATGTGCATATATTCGTATTTTCCATCTTCCGCGAGTTTATAAGGCTGGGGCTGGCCGTCCAGAAAAATTACCATCCCCAGCCCGGCCAGGTCTGTATCTCTGCCGCTGCTATATTGAAAGGGAAGGCGCATCTCCCCGCCGTCGTAGCCGCAGGTCTGAAATGGGTCCGTATCGGAAGCATCGCCCAGTGTGAAGGAACTCGGGACGATAAAATACGCAATGATCCTGCCTTCCTCATCCAACATTCTCGGTTGTCCATCTGGCGCGGTCGGTACCGGCTCCGTTGGTTCTTCTGTCGCCTCGGTTTGGGCAGCCGTAGTGGTCGATACTGGTACATACGCTTCCGTCTCATCCGGCAGGGTAAACCGCAGAGAGCAGCCGGTCAGAAGCAGGATTAGCGCCAGCAGCATAATAAATGATCGTTTCATTTTTCTTCTCTCCCTTCATTTTAATTTTGTCCCGCGTTCCTTCGGAAGGATTCCGGGGGCGAACAGTTCCCCGGCTTTTTCCCCGGCTTGTGGACATGCAGAGCGGACATTTGTTTTTAAAAAGATTGGTACGATTCTATCACGTTTTCCCTGTTTTGTCAAGGCGAATCCATTCTTTTTCAACGAAAAACGGCCCCCCGAAGGGGGCCGGCGTTTACTCCAGCATTTCCGCGCATTTCTTTAGATGTTCCGTGATTTTCAGGTGCTGGGGGCAGACCGACTCGCACTGCCGGCAGCCGATGCAGTCCGAGGCCCGGTGGCCCTCCGGCGCGGCAGCACTGTAGCGCTCTGCTGCCAGAGCCATTTGCCCGCCGCTCAGGCGGCAGTTGGCGGCATCGAAAATATCCGGGATGGCGATGCCCTTGGGGCAGCCGGAGACGCAGTAGTGGCAGGCGGTGCAGGGGATCGCGGCGGAGGCGCCCAAAATCTCCTGGGCCCGGCGGATCACCTGCCGTTCCTCCGTGTCCAAAGGCCGGAACGAGCTCATGTAAGACAAATTGTCCTCCATTTGCGCCAGGTTGGACATTCCCGAAAGGACCGCCAGCACCCCGTCCAGAGAGGCGGCAAAGCGAATGGCCCAGGAGGCGCAGGACATTTCCGGCCGGCAATCCTTCATCAGGCGGCGCACCTCCTCCGGCGGGTCGGCCAGGCGGCCGCCCTTCACCGGCTCCATGATCACCACGGGCTTGCCGTGGCGGCGGGCCACTTCATAATTGGCCCGGGAGGTGACGGCCGGGTTCTCCCAGTCGGCATAGTTGATCTGAAGCTGCACAAAGTCCGCCTCGGGATGCTCCGTCAGCAGCTTGTCCAGCAGCTCCGGTCCGGCGTGGAAGGAAAATCCCGCGCGCTTGATCAGGCCCTTTTTCTTCTGCTCCGCCACAAAATCCCAGAGGTGGAATTTTTCGTAGCGCTGGTAGTTGTTTTCCATCAGGGAATGGAGCAGATAGTAGTCAAAATACTCCGCCCCGGTGCGCTTCAGGCTGGTGTAGAACTGGTTTTTCGCCGCCTTTTCCGTGGGCGCGAACATGGCGTTGAGCTTGGTGGCCAGGGTAAAGGAATCCCGGGGATGGCGGGAGACCAGGGCCTTCCGGGTATCGCTCTCCGAGGTGCCGTAGACGAAGGCGGTGTCAAAATAGGTAAACCCCGCCTCCAAAAACCGGTCCACCATCTGTTCCATCTGCTTCAGGTCCGTCAGCAGGCCCTTTTTGGGCAGCCGCATCAGACCGAACCCCAGCTTGGGAGTCTTTTTCCAGAATTC
>CANRHF010000080.1 GCA_947630345.1 uncultured Oscillospiraceae bacterium
CTTTTTGGACGTAGGCCGGTACTGGATCCGCGCCTGCGGCATCGACGGCTGGCGGCTGGACGTGGCCGACGAGGTGAGCCACCGGTTCTGGCGGCGGTTCCGGGAGGCCGTCAAGGCGGAAAAGCCCGACGCCCTGCTGATCGGGGAGGAGTGGCACTACGCCGGGGACTTCCTCCAGGGAGACCAGTGGGACAGCGTGATAAACTACCACTTTTACAACAGCGTCCTGGATCTGGTGGCCCGGGAGACTATCCCGGTGTCCGCGTTTTTCGAAAATCTGGGCTTTCTGCGGGGGAATCTCCACCCCGCCGTCTTCGGGGTGCTGTGGAATCTGATCGGCTCCCACGACACGGAGCGGTTCCTCCGGGCGTCGGGGGGCAGCCTGCCCAAGCTGAAAATGGCGGCGGCCCTCCAACTGCTGCTGCCCGGAATGCCCATGATCTACTACGGCGATGAATACGCCATGGACGGGGGCGGCGACGGGGACAGCCGCCGGGGCATGGTGTGGGACGAAAACTATCAGGTCCCGGCGATTTTCGACTGGTATCGCCGGCTCACCGCCGCCCGGCGGGCCCACCCCTGCCTGTACCGGGGCCAGGTGACGGCCTATCAGGTAGACGACGGGGCCGGGACCGCCATCCTGACCACGAAGCTAAGTGGCGACCAGGTCACCCTCCTGCTCCACTGCAAGGACGGCGCCGCGCCGCTGCCCGATTACGCCGGGCGGCAGGAGCTGCTCAGCGGTGGGCTGTTCAGCGGCTGTCTGGGCCCCTGGGAGGCCGCGCTGATCGGGTAGGGGCGGGAAAATTCCTTGACGGAAGGGATTGGTTGGGCTATAATGGCCCTATTCGGGGGCGAAAGGCCCCAGTCATCGGGAGGCAAGCGCCATGGTCAACGAAGCGATTTCGCAGCTGATTTCCTACGCCCGTTCCACCGGGCTGATTCAGGAGGGGGAGACGGCCTGGGCGGTCAACGTCCTGTTAGAGACCCTGAAGCTGGATTCCTACGCCGATCCGGGCAAGACCTGGGACCGGGTGGACCTCCCCCAGGTGCTGAAGGTTCTGACCGACGACGCCTGCGCCCGGGGCGTGGTGCCGGAGGACTCGCCGGTTTACCGGGACCTGTTCGACACGTCCCTCATGGGCCGCCTGACCCCCCGGCCCGCCCAGGTGACGGAGAAATTCCGGGCCCTGTACGCCCAGAGCCCCCAGGCCGCCACGGACTGGTACTATCAATTCTGCCAGGACACCAACTACATCCGCCGGGACCGGATCGCCAAGGACGTGAAATGGGTGGCCCCCACGCCCTACGGGGACCTGGACATCACCATCAACCTGTCCAAGCCGGAGAAGGACCCCAAGGCCATCGCCGCCGCCCGGAATCTGCCTGCCGCCGCCTATCCCCGGTGCCAGCTGTGCCGGGAGAACGAAGGCTACGCCGGCCGGGTCAACCATCCCGCCCGGCAGAACCACCGGCCGGTGCCCATCACCATCAACGGCAGCCCCTGGTTTTTGCAGTACAGCCCCTACGTCTATTATAATGAACACTGCATCTGCTTCAACCGGGAGCACACCCCCATGAAGATCGACCGGGCCTGCTTTGCCAAGCTCCTGGACTTTGTGGGCCAGTTTCCCCATTATTTCGTGGGCTCCAACGCGGACCTGCCCATTGTGGGCGGCTCCATTCTGGCCCACGACCATTTCCAGGGCGGGCACTATGCCTTCCCTATGGAGCGCGCCCCCGTGGAGACGCCGGTGGCGTTCCGGGACTACCCCCAAATTCGGGCGGGGATCGTCAAGTGGCCTCTATCCGTGCTGCGGCTCACCGGGCCGGCGCCGGAGGCGCTGATCAGCCTGTCGGACCGGGTCCTCAACGCCTGGCGGGGGTATACCGACGAGGCGGCGTTCCTCTACGCCGAGACCGGCGGGGAGCCCCACAACACCATCACCCCCATCGCCCGCCGCCGGGGGACGGACTATGAGCTGGACCTGGTGCTGCGGAACAACATCACCACCCCGGAACATCCCCTGGGGGTGTACCATCCCCATGCCCAGCTGCACCACATCAAGAAGGAGAACATCGGGCTCATCGAGGTCATGGGCCTGGCGGTCCTCCCCGCCCGGCTGAAAGCGGAGCTGGCGGCGGTGGCGGAGGCCCTGGCGAGCGGCGGGGACCTGCGGGGGAATGAACTCACCGAAAAGCACGCCGCCTGGGCCGAGGGCTTTAAGGGGAAGTACGCCCTGACGGCGGAAAACTCCCTGGACATCGTGAAAAAGGAGACCGGGCTGGTATTTGCCCAGGTCCTGGAGGACGCCGGGGTCTACAAGCGAACGCCGGCAGGCCGGGCGGCCTTCCTGCGCTTCCTGGAAACCATATGAAAAGAAGCCGGAGCGGGCGCTCCGGCTTCTTTTGCTTTTATGGATCAGTAATTCTCCGCGTGGACCTCAAAATAGCTCTGGGGATGGTTGCAGGTGGGGCAGACCTCGGGGGCCTTGGTACCCACCACGATGTGGCCGCAGTTGCGGCACTCCCACACCTTGACCTCGCTCTTTTCAAAGACCTGGGCGGTCTCCACGTTCTTCAGCAGGGCGCGGTAGCGCTCCTCATGGCTCTTCTCAATGGCGGCCACCAGGCGGAACCGGGCGGCCAGCTCCGGGAAGCCCTCCTCCTCGGCGGTCTTGGCAAAGCCTTCGTACATATCCGTCCACTCGTAGTTCTCCCCGTCGGCGGCGGCGGCCAGGTTGGCCTTGGTGTCGCCAATGCCCTGGAGCTCCTTGAGCCACAGCTTGGCGTGCTCCTTCTCATTGTCGGCGGTCTTCAGAAACAGAGCGGAGATCTGCTCGTAGCCCTCCTTCTTCGCCACGCTGGCAAAATAGGTGTACTTGTTCCGGGCCTGGGATTCGCCGGCAAAGGCGGCTTCCAGGTTCTTCTCGGTTTGGGTGCCTGCGTATTTGCTCATGGGACATACCTCCTGATCAAAATTCCGGCGGCCTCGGCTGCCTTTTGGGATATTATATCGGATCGGAGGGAAAAAAGCAATCCCTATTTGAGAATTATTCTTATTATATCGCAGCGCCGGGCCTGTTTTCGTTAAAGACGGTCTCCAGAAGGGTCCGCTGCCTGGACGGTCGTTACCTGGTACGGGACAGGCGGCCGTCGTTCAGCGCGTAAGCGATGGGGCATTTTTCGGCTATGGCCATGTTGTGGGTGACGATGACCACCGTCAATCCGTTTTGATTCAGCTCCGTCAAGAGCCGCACCAGCGACTCCGCGTTTTGCTGATCCAGGGCGCCGGTCGGTTCGTCCGCCAGAAGCACCTCCACATTCATCGTCAGCGCCCGGGCGATGGCCACCCGCTGCCGCTGGCCGCCGGACAACTGATTGACCGGCTTTTTGATGGCGCTTCCCAGACCCACCTGTTCCAAAACCTGCCGCGCCTTTTGGTCGATTTTCCTATTGTAGGTACCGCCGATGATGTGGGGCAGAACCACATTATTCAGGGCGGACTCCGTGCCGATCAAGCCAAAGCTCTGCAAAATGATGGCAATTTTCTTGTTCCGCAATTGGCATTTTTCCCCATCGGACATGGCGGAGACGTCCCGGCCCCGGAAGAAGTATTTTCCGGATGTGGCCGTATCCAGGCCCGCGAGAATATGCAGCAGCGTAGACTTCCCGGACCCGGAAGGCCCGGTGATCGCCACAAAATCCCCGGAACTAATTTCCAGGTTTACATCCCGCAGGGCGTAAACCTCCGTGGGCTTTCTGGGATTGTACACCTTTTCGACGCCGGATAATTGGATCATTCCTAATCTCCTCCCTGAAGCAGAAAGATGGTGGATACGTTGCCGAATCGGTGGAACGCGGAAAGAAAACTGAAGATCAGCGCCAAAAGCAGCAGCCCGAAACAGTAGGACAGCCCAACGACGCCCACCGTAGCGGTGGCGGAGCTGCCGCTTCCCAGCAGCTGCCGGAACCAGGGATAGCTGGCATAGGCGATTAAAAGGGCAATCAGCAAATTGACACACCCGAAGACGCAGTTCAGGACCAGCATTTTCCTTCTGGTCATGCCGAGCAAAAAGAAAACGGAAAATTCCTGCTGCCGCTGGAAGGTCATGAGGAACAGATATCCGCCGTAGCCGAAAAAGGCCAGAAGACTCAGCAGCAGGAACTCCAGGATGGCCATGGAGTTGTTCACAAAGACGCGGGAAAAGGCCACCTTCTCCAGCTCCCCCATGGTGGCAAAGCTGCCCCAGGCGCCGACCTGGACATTGAGCGCTTGAACGGTTGCCGCCACGTCCGCGTTCTCCTCCAGGGGCACCAGGAAGCTGCTTTCCCACTGGATCTCCGGGAAATACGCCGGGTCATAGCCCATCACGATGAAATCCGTCCCAGGATAATCGGACAGCTTCGTTCCAAAGCAGGATAGGGTCGGGAAGCTCCCAAAACCGTGGCAGGCGGGCAGAACGGCTTCCTCTGAAAGAACGCCGGCCACCACGCAGGGGATGCCCGTATCGCCGTCTCGAAGGGTAGCGGTGGTCTCCGCCCCCAGGGGGACCAAACCCGCGAGAGACGGACTGATTAGGATGGGCACGGCGCCCCTTTGCTCCGGGGAAGGGGCGCTCTCGCCGCTGAAAAGCCCGGTGGCTTCCAGCATTTCCTCCGAGTAGACCAGCAGGTTCCGAACCGCCGGCTGGTCCTGGTTGTCTTCCTCCGGCTCGTTTCCCGTTCCCGCGTCGATGTACGCGGGATAAAGTGCTGTCCGCATGGGACCGGCGATTCCGGCGGAGGCCAGAGCGTCCTTCGCGGCGGCGTCTACAAAGCCCGCGGATTCCGGGTCTATTTCGTTGGTGAAGGCATTATAAACCGCTTCGTTTGGATTAAAAAACAGGGTGCGCGAATCGTCCACGGCGGCATAAGTCCCTTTTATTTCCCAAGCGAATTGCAGAAAGGCGTCCACGGGACTAAATACAACCATCGAAAGAACGAACATCAGGACCAGCTGAACGATCAAAACCGCTTCCTGAATGTACCGCCTGGAATAAAAATAACGGGCAAGTCTTATCGCGTTCATTGCAGTCCACCTTTGTCCTGAATTTGCAAGATGTCGCTTACTTTTTTCCCGGTCAGCAGAATGGTCGCCAAGTACACCAGAACCAGCACGATCAAAAGCGGCCCAATGGCCGGGGCGGCGTCCGCGTCTATCACTTCCAGTATGGGAAAACAAAGGATGTGGACCAAAACCGCCGCGAGCGAGCCGGCAATGAACACCATCGCCCAATGGCCCCATAGAAGCAGAACACAGATAAACTTCCGCATTCCGCAGATGCGATACACCATCATCTCTTTTTTGTAGAACGCGAGCCACTGTTCCATGATCTGGACGATGGTGATACAGGCGACCACGCCCAAAAACAGCGCGCCGATCATGGCGTTTTGGTTATTGAAGTTATAGGAGCTGGCGGAGTCCTTGCTGACAAAGCTGATTTGCGAGTCGGGGAAACGGGCGCGCAGAATTTCGCTGTATCTCAGCAGGTCCGACCGGGAGGCGTGGTCAAAATGGACGAGGATCAGGGCCGGAGAGGCATTTTGCAGAAAGGTTTTGTAGGGAAGGATGGTGAAAAGCGTCTCCTCCACGTTTGCCTGCTCCTCGGGGGAGAGATCCCTTTCCGGAAAGAGGACCGCCTGCGCCTGATCGGAAATGCCGCTGCGAATATTGAATGTGGCGATCCACCCCGTCCCGATGATCTCATAGGTATCTGAAAACAGCTCGATCTCTTTTTCCGGGATTTTCCCAATATACTCGTAAGAGATGTAGGCCGCTTTCGCCCCCTCCCGCTGTTCCTGCTCATTAAAGAAGCGCCCGCTGACCATGGGAAACCAGCGGTCCGGCTCCGATCCCTGCCAGCCGATGAGAACGCTGCTTGGAGACTCCCTGACCAGATAGAGGACATTCGACACATCCGATCCAAACAGCGCGTCTATTTCCTGGGGGAAGGATCGGACGTCGGAGAGCAGCTCCGCGCCGGGCTCGACGGTGACCGTGGAATACTCTGGGGACGAGGTCGAATAGAAATACTGCTTCATGGCATATCCCAGGATGATGCTGATGCAAAGCACCGCCACAAATACCCCCAAAAACAGCATGGCGCTGACAGCTTTGTTGCTTAAAATATGCCGCTTTAAGGAACCGAAAAATAGACGCCCCACTTCGATCCTCCTCCTAATTCATCGCTTGCGTATGAGTCTTTCCAAAGACCGGTTTGCACGATTTTACAAATTTGTATCAATTATAGCGCTCTGATTTTTGAAAATCAAGGGATTTGGCACAAGTGGGGATTTTCTGGCACAACTGGGAAATAGTAACAAAATGTAACCTCCAACGCGGCGAATCGTGTTATACCTCTCGCCTCCAAAAAGTCAACGAATCTAAGATTATACGGAAAGGCATTCGCGGGGGCGCTAATATCGATAAAGGCAGGCCAGGGACCGTGCTGGTCCCTGGCCTTGGGTTATTTCGGTGACGCGGGGGATTTCCCCCGCGCCAATATTTTAGTTAAAGACGGTCTCCTCCAGGGTCTGGGTTTCCAGGTTCAGGATGTACTGCATTTCATGCAGGCCCTTGGACTGGCAGAGATAGACCTGATTTTCGGCCAAGTACTGGCAGTCCACTAGGACCTCGGCCTCCAGAAGGGTCCGCTGCCGCATGGTGGTCAGGTCCAGCTGCACCAGATAGTCCCCGTCCAGCAGGAACACCATGCCGCACTGGTAGTCCGCAACCCGAAGCTGGCCATACTGGGCCCGATAGAGGGTGTTGCGAACGCTGCCGTCCAGGCTCACCTGCATCAGCGCCCCGTCTTCCGTGATGGCGTAGAGATAGTACCGGGAATTTTCCCACTGGGTCACCGGCTCCGCCAGCACCTGCGTCAAAGGCTCCCCCGGGTTCCCGGCGTAGAGGGTGGGCCGCTCATAGGGGGCGGCGTAGAGAAGGCCGGTGTAGGCGTCCTGGTCCCCCGTCTCCGCCAGCAGCTGCTCCCTGGTCTGAGGCAGAGGGGCTATCCCCATGTCCTCCCAGTCCCCAAAATTCACCTGGGGCACGGCGGGGGCTTCCGCCTCGGGGTCATAGTGATCATGGGCCCGTTCCGTACCGGTAAAGCAGTCGTCAATGGCTCCCAGCTCCTGGGTGTATTCATTTTGGACCGGGTCGTACCAGCACCGTACCAGCGCCAGGATGCCGGACTGCTCCTGAATGGCCTGGCAGATGCTCCGCGCCAGGAAATTGTTCGGCTGATAGGTGTCGATCTGCCCCGGCTGGCCCCATATTTCGGTAAAGTCGAATTTGGGGCTGGTATTCTTATAAACGCTGTCCGGGTTGGCGTATTCCTGGGTGAGGAGGGCCATCATCTCCGGATTCATCATGGTCCAGCCCACCTTGCCCAGGGTGGTCTCCGGGGGGATCAGCCAGAACTCGCTGGCCGGGTATACGGGGATGCTCCCGTAAATGGGGTCCACCCGCCCCTCGGGAATGTAAAGCCGGAAGATGGTCGCCTCGCCCTCGGCTTCCGCCGCGTAATAGATCACGTCATAGCTGACCATCACCGCGTCCAGCAGCCGGCCTCCCTCCACCAGGGTCCGCGCTTCCCCAGTCCGCAGGTCCACGGCGGCAATTTGGGCGCTGGTGGCCACATAGCCCACCTGGCCATTCCCGCCCAGGGCAACAGCGGTCGCCAGCTCCTCCGGCAGGGTAACGGTGTGGACCGGGTCTCCGAAGCTCAGCGCATCCCGCACCTCCAGCACGCCGCCCTCGGCATAGATTTCGTAGATCGTGGCGCCATTCTCCCCGGAGATCAGCCACTGAGCCCCGGAGTAGGGCAGATCCAAAGTGGTCAAATCGGCGTAGGAGCGCGGGGCCGCGGGCGCCTGAACATACCAGGTAGCCTCCTCCCCTTCCGTGGGAGCCTGCGTGGGCGGTTCCGTGGGGGCATCCGTGGCGGAAGTGGCGCCGGTGGTCGAATCCTGGGCGCCGGTAGTGGTGGGCGGCGGATCGGACTGGCCCTCCTCCGCCCCGCCGGTGAAGGTGCAGCCCACCGCCAGCGCCACCACCAGTGCCAGGGCCGCCAGAATGGGGACCGAGGTCCGGGGCTTGCGGACGATGCCCTCGATCCGCTCCCGCAGATTGCTGCCCCCCGCCATGGTGGCGGTGACCAGCGGGGAGACGGGCTTGTTCACCGTCAGATCCAGCAGCGTCTCGCCATAGGCCCGGCGCTCCTCCTCCCCCAGCCGGGCCAGGGCGCCCTCATCGCAGGCCAGCTCCCCGTCCCGGCAGGACAGCACCGCTCCCCACCAAACCAGGGGATTATACCAGTGGACCGCCAGGCACACGCCCCGCAGCAGGGCCCACACATGGTCGCCATGGCGGAAATGGGTCTGCTCATGGGCCAGGGTATGGCGCAGGACCACAGGGTCCGCCGCGGCCTCCTCCGAAAGGTACACCTTGGGCGCGAAAAGGCCAAACAGGCAGGGCGTCTCCGCCTGGGGCGAGACGTACACCGGCAGCTTGCTCTCCGGGA
>CANRHF010000081.1 GCA_947630345.1 uncultured Oscillospiraceae bacterium
GCTCCGCCCGGTCCACCAACACCGGCAAGAGCATGACCATGCAGATGAAGCAGGGCTTCTCCCCCATCGAGCAGTACACCCGGAAGGGCCAGGGCGCCTGGACCGACGTGTACGCCATGGCCGCCACGATTTACTACTGCCTCACCGGCGTCACGCCGCCCTCCTCCGCCGAGCGGCTGGAGGAAGACCCCATCCGTATGCCCAACGAGCTGGGCGCCGGTCTGACACAAGCGCAGGAGCAGGCGCTGCTCCACGCCATGGCGGTGCAGCCCGGAGACCGGACCCGCTCCATGGAGGAATTCGCCCGGGATCTGTTCCGGGAGGAGCCGCCCAAGCAGGAGGCCTACATTTCCGCCCCGCCGGTTCCGGAACCAGTCCAGCCACCGGTCCAGCCCCCGATGTCCCAGCAGCCCCAGTGGCGGCCGGTTTCCCAGCAGCCGCAGCAGCCGCCGGTTTCTCAGCAGCCTCAGCAGCCGCCGGTTTCCCAGCAGACCCAGCAGATTTCGCCCAGCCAGCAGAGCTACCAGCAGTATACCCAGCAGCAGACCTCTTCCCAGCCGGTCTACCTGCCCCCGAAAACGGGCTTTGAAGCGCTGAAGGAAAAGATCCAGACCTGGTGCACGCTCCACGACATGACGCCGAAAAAGATCGGCATCATCGGCTTAATCGCCGCCACGGCGGTGGTGGTGCTGGTGTTGATCATCACAGGGCTGTCCGGGCGGCGGGATGATTCGCCCTCCGCCGGCTACGTTCCCAATGACCACACCGCCTCTACCAACGCCCCCACCGCCCGGCCCACGCTGCCCAACAAGCCCGCCGCCACCACCGAGGACACCGAGGACACGACGCCGGAAACCATCCTGGTGGACGACTACGAGGTGCAGATCATTGACGAGAACAACGCCACCATCGTGGGCTTTGTGGGCGACGAGATCGGCGACATGCCCAGCGAGGCCGACGGCGTGCCCATCACCGCCATTGGCGACTATGCCTTTGCCGGGCGGGAAGGGACAAAGACCCGGGAGGATATCGGCCTTCCCGTCCATCTGAAAACGATCGGGGACAACGCCTTCCGAAACTGCTCTACCCTGCGCATGGTCTATTGCTTTTCGAATGTCACGGTGGGCGAATCGGTCTTCTTCGATACCGGCCTTCGCTGCGTGATTCTGTACGACGACAACGCCAAGATCCTCAATCCTGACGCGCTGGATGACATCGTGCGGATATTTGAGCGGAACGTCTCCACCGACTTTGATTCGAATATCAATGTGGACACCTACTGCATGGTCGATAAGATCATTTACGGCATGGATTTCGACAGGTCCGAGGCCATCGTGATGGACTTCCCCTCCGGCCTTTCCACCTTCGAGCTGCCGGATAAGATCATCGACAGAACCGGCAAGGAGCGGGAAGTCCTGTGGATCGAGAAGGGGTCCATGAAAAAGGTCGGGAAATGGGTAGAGATCGGCCTGCCCGCCAACTGCCTCTTTGACCCGTCCCTCTATGAAAGCCATCCCGATACCTTCTACGCCCTGGAGTCCGAGACCATCGCGGAGGACTGGATCTACCTCATGCAGGCGGTGGAGACTATGAATGATTGGCGGGGCAGCGGTTCGCCGAAGCTCCGGCCCGATGTCGACCTCACCTGGGCAGCCAACACCATGGCCGTGATTGGATACACCGGCGGCGACGTGGCAGAAGGTGTCACCTGGACCGACATGGTGGAAATCTTCCGCCCGGATGGGTTCGAGTTCGGCACCTGCGCCTATGGCAGCGTGTCCTTCTCCCGTCTGTTGGAGGAGCTGGCCACGGACGAATACGCCGGACCCATTCCTTCGGAGGACAGCGCCACCTACGCCGGGCAGATCTATGACAGCGTCGGCTTGGCCCACTATCTGGACGAGGATGGAGATCCGTTCTGGATCGTCCTTCTGGTGATCGATTAACGCGGATATAGGAGTGATCGCCCTATGGATAAACACTATTGTCCCTATTGCATGACCCCCGTCGTCCCCGGGGAGCCGTGCCCCAACTGCGGCCTCACCGGCGGCAGTTACACCTCCCAGCCCCATCAGCTGCCCGCCGGTACCATCCTCGCCGACCGGTACCTGCTGGGCCGGGTCCTGGGAGAGGGCGGCTTCGGCATCACCTACATCGGCTGCGATACCCGGCTGGAGCTGCGGGTCGCGGTCAAGGAATACTACCCGGTGAACCATGTGTCCCGGAACTGCCGGGCGTCCAACGCCGTGAACTGCTTCACCGGCATCGCCGGGCAGGGCTACGAAAAGGGCCGGGAGCGGTTCATCCGGGAGGCCCGGACCATGGCCCGGATGGATAAGACCCCCCAGATCGTGGCCGTCCGGGACTATTTCCAGGAGAACAACACCGCCTACATCGTCATGGAATATGTGGACGGCACCACCTTCAAGGAGCTGGTGGCCCAGAAGGGTGGGAAGATCCCCGCCGCCGAGCTGCTGAGCATGGTGGAACCCCTGTTCGGCGCCCTGGAATCCATGCACGCCCTGGGCCTGATCCACCGGGATATCAGCCCCGACAATTTGATGCTGGAAAACGGCATGGTCCGCCTGCTGGACTTCGGGTGCGCCCGGGAGTCCGCCGCCAAGGGCAGCGAGACCATGACCATCGTCCTCAAGCAGGGCTACTCCCCGGTGGAGCAGTACCAGCACAAGGGCCAGGGGCCCTGGACGGACGTCTACTCCCTGGCCGCCACCATGTACTACTGCCTCACCGGCGTCACCCCGCCTCAGGCCCTGGACCGGATCTGTGACGACGAGCTGGTTCCCCCCAGAAAGCTGGGCGCGGACCTGACGAAGGCCCAGGAGCTGAGCCTGCTCTTCGGCATGGGCTTGCAGCCCACCCGCCGGTTCCGCTCGGTACGGGAATTCTACGCCTCGCTGTACCAGGGCGTGCCGGTGCCGGTGAAGCCCCAGGTCCTCTACGGGCCGAACTACGCCCAGGAGGAGGTCAGCTCCGAAATTCCGCCGGTGGAGGAAAAGGATGAAAGATCCATTCCCGTTACCGCCCCGATGGAGGTCGCTCCTGAAAAAGCCTCCGTAACCACGCCCCAAGTGGAAGTCACGCCGGAAGCGAAGGAGCAGCCTGCCCAGGTGGCTCCGGAGGAGGAAACTACGGAGGCGGAAGCGCCCGAGGAGCCGGAAGCCGAGGCGGAGACGCCCGAGGCCGGACCGGAGGAGACGGCCCCGGCGGAGATCACGCCGGAAACAACGGACTCCGGGGAGGAGGCCCCGGAGGACGCACCCTGGCACTTCCCCCCGGTCTCGGAGAAGCCCGCCTCTCCGGCGGCGGTGAAAAAATCCAAGAAAAAGATCTGGATCCCCGTGGCGGCAGCCTGCGGCCTAGTGGCGATTCTGGCGGCGTCCATACCGCTGATGCTGCGGCAGGGCAGCCCCGATCCCACCGTGCCCAGCGGCACCGGGTCCACCGTTCAGTCCACCGAACCTGCCCAGCCGGAAGTCCATATCCTGCGGCTCAACGGCAGCTGCAACCAGGCCTTCTCCGAGGCGCTGACAGACAGCTCCGTGGATGAGATCGTGCTGGAATCGGACAGCTGGATCAGTTTTATGGCGGGCGCTGTGGAGATCAACAAGCCGGTCCTCATCGAGGAGGGCGCCGGCGTCAACCTCGCCACCAACAACGTGACCGTGGCCCCGGGCGCCACCCTGACCGTCCAGGGGTACCTACAGGTGCGGGACCTGACCGTCCAGGGCAATGTGGAGATCTCCGGCATGGGCAGTCTGGATGTGCTGCGGCGGGCCGATGTGAACGGCGGCCAGGTCCATGTAAAGTCCTGGATGAATGCCTCCGGATTGCTGGCAGTCTCCGGCGGCGGCCAGGTATTCGTTGAAGACAACGGGGGTATGAACGCGGGCTGCTACCTGCTGGAAAGGGAGGATTCCATCGTCGCCCAGGAGGACTTCGGCGGTCTGGACTTTGACCTTCCCAACGTCGCCATCGTGAACGAGGAGGCGCTGTTTGCCGACGCCGTCCATGTGAATAATTATCAGGAGCTGAAAAGCGCGGCAGACGCCGGCGCCAAGGCCATCGTGATCGACGGCAGCGTTACCGTCTCCGACAATTTCCCCTTCGGCCCCGACGCCGCCCTGATGATCTCCCCGGAGGGAGCGCTGATCCTGGAATCTTACGACACGACCGTCGGCGCCGCCACGCTGATCAATCGCGGCACCCTGGCCGGTCCGGTGTGCGCCCAGTGCTTCATCAACTACGGCAAAGCCGAGGCCAGCATCTATCCGGCACAGCTCCGGGGCGACGAGCGGCAGCTCTTTATGAATCTGGGCAATGCCGACGTCCACGGCATGCTCTATTGCGGGCCGGTGTATAACCTGGGCGTGGTGCGGTACACCGCGGAAAGCGAACGCTACAGCTCGGTGCAGGAACCCTTCTTCTGCGGCTTTTTCCTGAACGGCCGAAGCGCGCGGCTGGAAGTGGACGCCGGAAGGACCTTTGAGCTGGGCGATTACCTGGGCAACAGCGGCACCATTTTGGTCCGGGAGGGCGGCGCCTTCAACAACTACGGCCGAATCGAGGAGGTCTCCGAATCCGCGTCTATCGATCTGTCCGGCACCCTGCAAAACGACGGATACATGGGCCTCACCAGCAGCAACTTCCGGATGCGGGATGGCGGCTCCGTCAATGGCAGCGGCGTCTTCTACATCCATAACGCCGATGGCGGCGCGCTGACCCAGGACAACCGCGTCACCTGCCGCACCTACCTGGAAAAGAACCGCCATGGCGAAGGTCCGGATCAGGAGGCCACCACCCTGGAGCAGCTCCGCGCGATCCTGGACGAGGGCAGCGCCGGCTGCGCCGTCATCCCCGAAGGGGCCGTCATCCAGGTCCCGGAGGATCTTCAGGCGTATATGCCCATCATCGTCCGCGGGGAGCTCCATATGGCCCCCGGCACCACGCTGTCCCTGTCCAGCGCCTCGTTGGCTGTCGAGAGCGGCCTGCTGGAGGTGGACCGGTTGGAGGCGCATGACGCCTCCCAGCTGGTCGTCGATGCGGGCGCCAACATCCTTTTCCAGCCCGGCGGCCTGCTGCGGATCGAGAGCAGCTGCGGAAACTTCATGCAATGCGGCTTGGATCTGAACGGCGCGTCGGTAGAGCTGGAGGGCGAGGCCACAATCTTCCTAGCGGACCAGACGCGCAACTGCGGCGACCACCTGACGCTGAGCAACCATGCTGAAGCCTACATCGACTTTCTTCAGGACTTTTCTCAGGCGTCCCAGGTGCAGGTAGAGAACCGCTCCCGTCTGGATGTTTTCGGGGGCACCTCTCTGTCCAGCGGGGCCTCCCTGACGCTCCGCGATGCCCATATGCACAACGCGGGCTACTTCTACATGGATAACTCCACGTCTCTGGTGCTGGAGGGAGAGGACGCGAACCTCTACTCCGCCATGGGCAACCTGGGGCTGGACGCCGGTTCCAGCATCGAGATCCGCGACGGCTATCTGGAGATGTGGGCTTGGGGCGAGCAGACCAAGGAGATCCACGCCGATATCGTGAACGACGGCACCTTCCGCGTCGCCACCACCAATCTGGGCGGCCATGTGGTCAACCGGGGCGAGATGCAGATCGCGGGGACCACCATTGTGCGGGTTTCCGGTACCCTGGAGAACCTCGGCGTGATCTACATCGAGGACGACAGTTCCGCCCTGCTCAACGATGGCGGCGCCATCTCCGGCTCCGCGCCGGTCCGGCGGTAAAAAAGTTCTAAATTTTAAGGGCCCTGCCATTCGGCAGGGCCCCAATATTTTATAAACCGGTCAGCGGACGTCCTCGTAGAGAATGTCGATCACCTTTTCCATCCGCTCGCTCATGCTCTCGTCCCCGGTGGCGGTAAGGGCGTAGAGCACCAGCCAGTCAAAGGCGTTCCGGGGATCCAACTCCGGCATCCCGCAGTCGCTGAGCATGGCGTTGACGCTCCACCAGTGGCCGTCCAGCCGGTTTTCCAGGGTCATGTAATCCTCGTCCAGCTCAGAGTACTCCCCGCCCACGGAGTTCTCCGTGATGATGTAGAGCAGGAGCAGCAGCTTCCGGGGCACCTCCTGCCGCCGGGCCATGATATTTTTCAGGGAGGTAGCGTTGGGCCAGTTCCGCTTGATCAGCTTCTGGATGGGGGAATACCCCTGCCGGTCGGCGCCGGAGGGCATGTGCATGGGCAGGTACACGCTCATCACCCGCTCCAGGGAGTAAAATTCCTCCTGGGCGCCGTTGCTGGAGTCCGGCTGGGTGAGGCAGTGCATATACTGCTCAAAATAGTAGTACGCCCGGAGGTGGTAGGAGCCGAAATAGCGCAGATTCTCCTGGTAAAACCGCCGCAGGTCCGCCTCCGTCTCCGCCCCCTCGAACAGCAGCCGGATCCGGTGGGTCACTTCGGAGTCCGTCTCCCTGGCCGTGGCCGGGACCGGCGGCATGGACCGGTACAGCTCCTGGGCCTCGTGATAGCCCCGGCCGCTGCGCAGGCACCAAGCATAGACCAGGTCCCGGCCGTTGCGGTAGTTGATCCCGTAGTCGGTACACATGCCCAGAAGCTGGCTGACCTGGTCCTCGCTCAGGTCCAGGGCGAAGGCCACCCGGTACACATCCTCCCGGGTGCTGGGCTTATAGGCGCTGGAGAGCCAGTTGCTCACCTTCCGCTTGGCCGATTCCATGGGCGTTCCGCTCTCCGCGAACAGTGACGCCACCCGCAGGCTCAGATCGGGATGGGGATACATCTCCCGCAGGACATCGCCAAAACGCCGCAGGGGGATCTGCTGGTCCCGCAGATACTCCGCCGCCTTCGCCGGGGTCATGCTCCCCGAGCGGATGCGCCTGTACTCGTCCTCCGATGTTCTGGTAAATGAGCTTGCCAACAACGATCCGCTCCTTCCCCCAGTGCCTACCCGCCCCCGGCGGCGGACTGGCTCGCGCATTTGTTTACACATCCATTATAGAAGGATTGTACCGAAAAAGCAAGATTTTAGGGGAAAAAAATGGGGCGGATAAAAAATCCGCCGCATTTTTATACAGTTCCGCCATACCACCCGGGGGCCGGTGGCGGGATTATTTCCCGCTCTGATTCTGCCGGATGGTGTCGTTAATGGTCGCCCGCAGGCCCCGGCTGACCTTGAAAACCGGCTTAAATCCAGCCGGGACCAGGGCATCCTCCATGGTTTTGGGGTTCCGGGCCATCCGCTCGCTGATGGGGCGCAGCTCGAAAGCGCCGAAGCCGGTGAAATTGACGCCCCGGCCCTGGCACCAGGCGTCCTCCAGGATGTCCAAAAACGCCATTGTTACCTCGCTGGCGTCCGCGTCGGACAGGCCGGTTCTCTTGCTCAGCTCCTCCACAAACTCCCTGCGAAACATATTATCATTTTTCATTTTCATCATTTTTCCTCTCTTCCGATTCGTTGAAATCCATGGGGCCGCGGCGGGCGAGCCCCGGGAACAGCTGATCCGCGTATAGGTTAATAATATCAATTTCCCCCTAAAATAGCAAGTATAAAATTCAAAACGGACAAAAAAAGTTGGCCTTTTCCAAGGTCCATTTGGAGGGCTTGCACAAAATCGTGAAAAGGTCCCCCTGTGGAGGACGAAAAGAGGGGCCGTATTTGGCATGTATTCTTATTCACCGTATTTTATTCGTCAAAAATTCCGACCCGAAAAAGCGCCGCAAGCAGGTATCATTTTCGACTATTCCTCTCTTTTGCGGCCAGTATTTGCACAAAATAATCGTCATTTGGGCCGTCGGTAAAAATTCTGTGCAAACAGCGCCCACTTCCGCAGATCGGCGGATTGATTTTCTCCCGGTTGGGGGGCGGGGTGGAAACATGCGGGGGCGTTTTTTCTATCCAATCATATTTCATATTTCCTTTTGCACAGCGGCTCGAAATTTCAGTGGGAAATGACAGAGTCGAAAAAGGTAAGCTTCCGCTGTTCGCAGCCATTTTCCCTCCCTTTTTCCCTCCCTTTTTCGTCAATATGCCCAAAAATCGTCTGCCAGCAGGCAAAAAACAGGGGCTCCGGCTGGTCTTAGCCGGAGCCCGCGCTTTTTAGGGTCATCCCGCTGTGTAGTACTGGGCCTGGGCGGACCAGAGCTGGTAATACTTTCCCTCCTCGTCCGCCACCAGCGCCTCATGGGAACCCCGCTGGACGATCCGGCCGTCCTGGAAGACCGCGATCTCGTCGCAGAATTTGCAGGAGGACAGGCGGTGGGAAATGTAGATGGCGGTCTTGTCCCCGGCGATCTCGTCGAATTTGCTGTAAATTTCCGCCTCCGCCATGGGGTCCAGGGCCGCCGTGGGCTCGTCCAGGATGATAAACGGGGCGTCCTTGTACAGAGCCCGGGCAATGGCGATCTTCTGGGCCTCGCCGCCGGAGACGTCCACCCCGTCCTCGGAGAGGTTCTTGTAGAGCATGGTATCCAGGCCCTGGGGCATGGCATCTAAGCGGTCGCCGAAGCCGGCGTCCACCAGCGCCCGGCGGGCCCGGTCCCGGTCGTATGCCAT
>CANRHF010000082.1 GCA_947630345.1 uncultured Oscillospiraceae bacterium
ACCATGGCGGTTTCACCGCCTAAAGTAACGGATTTCTACCAGACTCATTAAATTTGCGCATAACTCTTGACAGTACCAAACTGTGATAGGGGTATTTGGGGTATCAACCATACGGAAAGGTGCAAGAAATAAGACCTAAAATCAATTTGACGACTGAATCAGTCCTGATGCAATATTCCCAATTATCTCAGTCAGTTTGATTTCAAAATCTCTGCTTACATCATCGGCACCACTAATGGCATGAGCACATTCGTGAAGCAAAGTTCCTGCATAGTCTGAAAGAGAAACCAATTGAGTTCTCAATATTAAAATTCTTCTTTTTGGCAACTCCCAAAGACCAACCACAGTATTTTGTGACGGTCCAAGCTCATATAATTTATCAACTATTTCGATAGACAAAACTTGTGGTGGCCTCCCACCTATCAATTTAAGTATATCATTAGTCCTGTCATATATTCGTATCTCTCTTGGCGTCAATTCGCTACGCTTTATTATAGTGGGTTTAAAGCGTTCATTTTGTTCGGCAACAAACTGCGATGTTGTTTGAATCTTATTGTTATTATCGGAGTTCTTGTTTTGCTCGTTTATTTTATTTGCAATATTGGAAGGTATAGTTATAATTTTATTTCCGCTACTATTTATTTCATCTATTGTGCTTGGCGATTCCCGCAATTCTTCGGGTGTAACAAATACAACTCTGTCCTGCTTTTGACTAAGTTCAGTGATTGCGTGTAAAATAACATCGTTCCAGTTTAATTCGTCATGTTTACTTCCTATTTCATATCTTTGCAAATCGTCTGTCAAATCACTTATAACTGCTTCGGATTCACAGTTCACTAGAATGTTCTTTACAGAATCAGTATATGCTGTACGTCCAACCGCAGTGCGTTCCCTATTGAGTGCTCGCTTTATCTTCGTGTTCAGCAATGTTATATTGTATGAAAACAGGAAATTAGGTTCATCCGCAACTTTGACACCATTTATATAAATGTTTGCACTTTCACAGTTTCTTTTCAAAACGTCACCATATCGGGTTCTTTCCAGTATTTTTTCACTTGAAAATTTAAGAAAAAGAGCTTTTGCTTTTTCAATGTCGGCGTTTGTACAGCCCTCTAAGCAAAAATCAGTTCCCACCATTTTAGGATTATTTGAGTCCCTTATTTCAGCGTGTAAAGTAACTATATCCTCAAAGCCACTTTTTGAAGCCTGCTTCAATGTTATAATTCCATATTTTGACGTAATAGTGACCTTTACATTATGTCGATACAATGTGGCAAGCGCATCTTTAAGTCCAACTCCGAACCTGCCAATTAATTTATCGTTTTGAAGCTTTTCTTCGTTTTCATTCTGTGTTAAATGGTGATAGTTAAGACCACGTCCATAATCAACAATATGCCAATTATTCCAATCATCGCTAAAAATAGAAATATCCGCAGTGCCTGTAATGATTTGCTCATCCAAGGCATTGGCAATTATTTCTCTGACAGCATGATAAACCTTCCAATTCTCAAGAATCTTTTCTATATTTAAATCGAATTCTCTCTTATCATGGTCAATTTTACTATTAGCCTCTTTTGCAGAATCAAATGTATTCATTTTTTAACTCCTTTATATGAAAATGCCTTCCAAATATCTTTCGCTAATTCTTTGAATAGCAATTTAGCCCTGGAAGAATAAGTAGATCATCCTAAAATGCTCCCCGCACCGCTCGCCAGGCACGGTTTCAGCACTTCAGGTTTTATCAAGCTCACCACCGTCTCCACATGGGCGCAGCGGGGGAAGAGGTCGAAGGCCCGGGCGGCGGCGAGGCGGTAGCCGTGGGTCTTCAGGAGCGCCACGTCCCGGGCCAGGGTGGCCGGGTCGCAGGAAATATAGGTCAGACGTGGGGGTGCCAGCTGGGCAATGGCCTGGACGGCCTCCCCGCTCAGGCCCTTCCGGGGCGGGTCTACCACGATGGCATCCGGCCGCAACCCCTGCTCCAGGAGGGACTGGGCCGCCGCGCCGGCGTCCCGGCAGAGAAATTCCACGTTTTGGACGCCGTTCCGGGCGGCGTTTTCCCGGGCGTCTTCCACCGCCTGGGGGATCACCTCCACCCCCAGCACCTTCCCCGCCTGCCGGGCCAGAACCAGGGTAATGGTCCCCACGCCGCAGTACAGGTCCAAGGCGGTGTCCCGGTTGGTCAGCTCCGTCAGGTCCAGGGCGGCCTGGTACAGCCGCTGGGCCTGGTCGTGGTTCACCTGGTAGAAGGATCGGGCGGAGAGCCGGAAGGTCAGGCCGCAGAGGGCGTCCTCAATATAACCGGGGCCCCAGAGGGTCCAAAATTCCTCCCCCAAAATGGTGTTGCCCGGCTTTTCGTTGACGGACAGCACCAGACTGCGAAAGCCTGGGACGGTTTTCAGACTGGCGATCAGCGCCTCTTTTTTAGGAAGGCCGTGGCCGTTCACCACCAGGCACACCAGAATCTGGCCGGACACCGCTCCCTTCCGAACGAAAATGTGCCGGACCAGGCCGGTGTGGGCGGTTTCATCATAGGGCGGGATCTGATAGCGGTTCATGTGGGCCAGGACCAGGTCCTTCACCCGGTCCATCTCCTCCGGCAGCAGCAGGCACCGGGCGCAGGGCACCACCTGATGGGTCCCCGCCCGGAAAAAGCCGGCCTGGGCATGGCCGGGGCGGCCCGTCAGCTGATACTGGGCCTTGTTCCGGTAGCCCTGCCAGTCCCGGGCGGCGGTGAGGGGCACGGACTCCAGGGACTCCCCCGCCAGGCGGTTCAGGGCCTGACGGACCCGCTCCGCCTTCAGACGGCATTCCTCGGCGTAGTCCATGTGCTGGAAGACGCAGCCGCCACAGAGCTTGGCCAGGGGGCAGGCCCGGTTCACCCGGTGGGGGGAGGACTCCAAAATTTCCGTCAGCTTCCCCGCCGCCCAGGTCTTGCCCACATGCTCGATCCGCAGACGGACCCGCTCCCCGGCGATGGCGTTGGGGAGGAACACCGCCTGGCCGTCGATTTTGGCAATGCCCCGACCGTCGGAGGTGTAATCCGTGACCACAGCCTCCAAAATTTGACCCTTTTCGATCATAGCCGCTCCTCCAAAAAAATCCGCTGGGGCGTAAAGCCCTGGGCGGCGTAGAACGCCCGGGCGTCTTCGTTGAAGGCCCAGACATTTAAGGTGATGTCGTCAAAGTCCCGCCCCCGGGCGTAGGCCCGGACATGGGCCAGGAGAGCCGCCCCCACTCCCCGGCGGCGGTGGGCGGCGTCCACGCACAAATCGTCGATATAAAGGGTTCTCCTGCCGGTCAGGACCGGGTCGCCGGCAGTCTCCTTGTGGACGCAGAAGGCATAGCCCAGGACGGAATCCCCCTCCCGAGCCACAAAAATGGGCCGGTCCGGCCGCCGCAGCAGCGCTTCCAGAGCGATTTCATCATATTTTTGGGCGTTTGGCCGGAACAGGTCCGGTCGGCCAAGATGGTGGACCTGCCCCACCTGGCGCAAAAGCTCCAGCAGGGCGGGAATGTCCTCAACGGCCGCGTTTTGAATGACCATGGGGCGCCTCCTTTTGGGATTTGTGGAAATATTGTAGCATATTTTGTTCCCGGTTGCAATGGGGGCCGGAATGTGATACCATTGAAGGAAAGGAGGGAATTGGATGGACTATGCTTCCTGCGCACTCTGCCCCCGGATGTGCGGCGTGGACCGTACCGCTGGGGAACTGGGCTTCTGCCGGTGCCCGGACACGGCTTTGGTGGCCAAGGTCATGCGCCATGCCTGGGAGGAGCCAGCCCTGGCGGGGCCGGGGGGCAGCGGGGCCATTTTCTTCGGCGGCTGCACCCTGGGGTGCCGGTACTGCCAGAACCGGGCCATCAGCGGCGGGCCGGTGGGGACCCCCATGGACGCCGCCGCCCTCCGGGCCGCCATGGAGGGCCTGATCCGGGAGGGCGCGGAGAACATCGACCTCATCACCCCCACCCATTTTCTGCCCACCATCCTCCCGGCCCTGCGGCCCAAGCTGCCGGTGCCGGTGGTGTACAACTGCGGCGGCTACGAGCGGGTGGAGACCATCGCCGCGCTGGACGGACTGGTGGATGTGTACCTGCCGGACCTGAAATACGCCGACAGTGGCCTGGCCCGCCGCCTTTCCGGGGCGGAGGACTATTTTGAAACCGCCTGCCGGACCATTGAAGCCATGGTGCGCCAGGTAGGGCCTGTTCAGTGGCAGGGAGACCGGGTGGTTCGGGGCGTCATCGTGCGGCACCTGATCCTGCCGGGGCAGGTGGAAAACTCCCTGCGGGTGCTGGACTATCTGGGCGACGCCTTTGCCCCGGGGCAGATTTTGGTCAGCCTGATGCGGCAGTACACCCCCATGGGCGGCCTGCCCGCCCCCTTCGACCGGACGGTGACGGAGGAGGAGTACCAGGCGGCGCTGAGCTGGGTCTATCTGAATCGGCTGGAGGGCTTCACCCAGGAGGCGGAAGCGGCGGATCGGCAATACATCCCGGATTTTTAAAGCTTTTTGGCAAAATGCCCGCTGGGAGCCCCCGGCGGGCGTTTTTCCTGTGCAGTTGGGCAATTGCATTTTTAGAGAAATGTGGTAAAATATAGGAAACCGTTGCGAACACAACCAATTTTTAGGAGACACATATGGACGGACGTCTGATCGGCATTCTCATCGACTCCTTTTGGAAAATTCTGCTCCCCGGCCTCACCGCTACCATTCCCCTGACGATCATTTCCTTCTCCATTGCCATGGTCATCGCGGTGATCGTGGCGCTGATTCAATTCGCCAACATCCGGCTGCTGAAGCAGCTGTGCCGGTTTTATATCTGGGTCATTCGGGGCACGCCGCTGCTGGTGCAGCTGTTCGTGGTGTTCTATGGGCTGCCCCGGGTAGGCGTCATCATCGACCCCTTCCCGGCGGCGGTGATCGTCTTTTCCATCAACGAGGGGGCCTACTCGGCAGAGGTGGTCCGGGCAGCCCTGGAGGCGGTGCCCGCCGGGCAGATCGAGGCGGGCTACTGTGTGGGCATGAACTACTTGCAGATCATGTGGCACATCGTCCTGCCTCAGGCCATGCGGATCGCCTTTCCGCCCCTGTCCAACTCCCTGATCGCCATGGTGAAGGACACCTCCCTGGCCGCCAACATCACCGTGGTGGAGATGTTCATGGAAACCCAGCGGATCGTGGCCCGGACCTGGGAGCCCCTGGCGCTGTACATCGAGGTGGGGCTCATCTACCTGCTGTTCTGCACCGTGCTGACCAAGCTCCAGAGCTTCGGGGAAAAGAGGATGCGTACCTATGGAAAATAACGCCATGCTGGAGGTCCGGGGCCTGAAAAAGCGGTTCGGCAACCTGGAAGTATTGAAAGGCGTCGATCTGACCGTCCATCAGGGAGACGTGGTGGCGATTTTAGGGCCCAGCGGCTCGGGAAAAACCACCTTCCTGCGCTGCCTCAATTTCCTGGAGACCGCCGACGAGGGGACCCTGGTCTTTGATGGGGAAGTCTTTCATCTGGGGAAGGTCCCCCGGCGGGACGTGGCCCGGCTGCGGAAGAAGACTGCTTTCGTCTTTCAGAATTACAACCTGTTCCTCAACAAGACCGCCCTGCAGAACGTGATGCAGGGCCTCCAGGTCGCCCGGAAGGTCCCCAAGGCCCAGGCGGAGGCCCGAGCCAAGGCGGCGCTGGACAAGGTAGGCCTGGCAGACCGGTATAACTACTACCCCCATCAGCTCTCCGGCGGTCAGCAGCAGCGGGTGGCCATCGCCCGGGCCCTGGCCACGGAGCCGGAGATCATCTACTTTGACGAGCCCACCTCCGCCTTGGACCCGGAGCTGATCGGGGAGGTGCTGGCGGTGATGCGGCAGCTGGCCCGGGAGGGGATGACCATGCTGGTAGTCACCCATGAGCTGCATTTTGCCCGGGAGGTCTCCAGCCAGGTGATCTTCATGGAGGGCGGGCAGGTGCTGGAATCCGGCGATGCCGAAGCTTTCTTCCAGAACCCGAAAGAGGCCCGGACCCGGGCGTTTCTTCGTACCATCAGCGGCCGCGAGGCCGGTGAAATTGACCCCAAAAAGGAGTAAGAAATCTATGAAAAAAATGATCGCACTATTGCTGACCGGTCTGCTGGCCCTGAGCCTGCTGACCGCCTGCGGCCCCGCGGAGCCCCAGAATACCGCCGGCAATTCCCAGTCCACGGAAGCGCCCGCCGGTGCGGACCATCTGAGCCGGATTAAGGACGCTGGAAAGATCGTCGTGGCCATGGAGGGCACCTGGTCTCCCTGGACCTACCACGACGAGAACGACCAGCTGGTAGGCTACGATGTGGAGGTGGCCCAGGCTATCGCCGAAAAGCTGGGCGTGGAAGTGGAATTTGTCGAGGGCGAGTTTGACGGCCTGTTCGCAGGCATGGAGGCCGGGCGGTATGACATCGTCGTGAACGGCGTGGACATCGACGAGGAGCGGGCGGAAAAATACGACTTCTCCACCCCCTATGCCTACAATCAGACGGCGGTGATCGTGGCCATGGACAACGAGGAGATCACCTCCTTCGAGGACCTGGCCGGCAAGCACACCGCCAACACCATCACCAGCACCTACGCCAAGGTGGCGGAAAAGTACGGCGCCACCGTCACCGGCGTTGACGACCTGGCCCAGACCTTTGAGCTGCTGCTCACCGGCCGGATCGATGCCACGTTGAACTCCGAAATGACCTTCTACGATTACATGGCCGCCCACCCCGACGAGCAGATCAAGATCGCCGCTCTGGGGGAGGCCACCCAGACCGCCATTCCCGTGATGAAGGGAGAGGACAACGCCACCCTGCTTGCCGCCATCAACCAGGCCCTGGCCGAGCTGGCCCAGGAGGGCAAGCTCACCGAGCTGTCCAACAAGTACTTTGGCCGGGACATCTCCCAGGATCAGCCCCAGTAATGCCCCTGATTTGGACAACAGTGCCCCCAAGTCCCATGGACTTGGGGGCGTCAATTTGTCAAAATCCTTCAAACGCGCCGTCCGAAACGGGGCCGGGCATTATTGCGCGGCGCTTTGGGCAATATCGGAAAGAGCCTCCTGGGTGCGGGCCAGGGTCTGGCGGCTGGCCGTCACCGCTTCCCGCAGCCGGTCCACCTGGGCTTGGGTCTGCATGGTCACGGCGGCCAGCTGCTCCTCCGCCTGGGTCAGGCTCTCCCGGGCCGCCGCAAGGGCGTTCCCCGCCTGGCCGCAGAGCTGAGCCGCCCGCTCCCGGGCCATCCGCTCCGTCCGCTCAGCCCGGCGGTAAATCGCCAACTCTGTCTCGGTGCTGGCGGGATCTGTCTGCTTGGCCTTGGCCAGGTCCTGCTTGGCCTGCTCCAGTTCCTGCTTCGTCTGAGAAAGCTCCTCCTCCAAAGCCCGGACCCGGTCCGCGTCCGGCGGGCTCTGCCGGGGGGTCTCCCGCAACGTCTGATTCTCCGTCCGGAGACGGCTCAGCTCCGCCTGATAGCGATTATTGATGTACTCAATATAATTCACCACATCCTCCCGGTTGAATCCCCGGAAAGCCGTTCTAAAGCTCTGATTTTCCGCCATGGGGGCAGGCCTCCTTTCTTTCTGCAAAAAGTATACCACACCCCTCCCCCGATTACAAGCCCCCTGTCCGCCATTTTCCGCCGAAAAAATACGGATTTTCCTATTGACAAAACCCGGCAGCCGTGGTACTATATTTGGGCGGCGGAAAACTGCGGAAAACGCGCGAGTGGTGGAATTGGTAGACTCGCTAGATTCAGGTTCTAGTGTTCATTTCGGACGTGGGGGTTCAAGTCCCCCCTCGCGCACCAAAAATCGGCAATCCTCGTTAGAGGGTTGCCGATTTTTACTTTTTCACTTTTCACTCCTCACTAGATCCGATGGGCCGATTTTTGGAATGTAATAAGTAATATGTAAGAGTGAAAAAGTGTGGTGTCCGCTTCGCGGACGATTGAAAAAACCACCGTCCCCGGGTTTGGCCGGGGACGGCAATTTTTTACGCTTCCTCCGGCGGAGGGGTGAGCATGGCGATGGAATCCGCCTCGGGGATGGGTCTGCCTTCCATGCAGGCGGCAAATTGAGCGCCGGTCATGGTCTCGTTTTTCAGGAGGAACTCCGCCACCTGGCGCAGCTTTTCCCCGTCCCGGGTCAGAATGGCCTTGCATTTTTCATAGGCCTGATCGATGACGGACTTGACCTCCTGGTCGATGATCCCCGCCACTTCCTCGGAGTAGGACTTGGTCTTTTCATAGTCCCGGCCCAGGAACACCTCGTCGTCGCTGGTATAGGACACGGTCCCCAGCCGCTGGCACATGCCGTACCGGGCCACCATGTCCCGAGCCAGCTTGGAGGCCCGGTCGATGTCGTTGGAGGCCCCGGTGGAGATGTCCTGGAGGAACAGCGCCTCCGCCACCCGGCCGCCCAGCAGGCCCACGATTTGTTCAAACATCTGATTCCGGGTCAGGTGCTGGAACAAATCGTGGGCCTGCTGGGCGGCCG
>CANRHF010000083.1 GCA_947630345.1 uncultured Oscillospiraceae bacterium
GAGTTGCCGGCAAAGCCGTCCATCCACAGATCACCGCCGGCGCGGATCATCTGGTCGCCGTTCATGTATTCATGGTGATCGGAGTAGTCGGTGATGACAGCGCCCTGGAAGCCCCATTCATCCCGCAGCACGCCGGTGAGCATGGCCTCGCTGCCGCCAGTCCAGACGGCGCCGATGCGGTTATAGCTGCTCATGATTGCGGTGGCGCCGAACTCCTCCACCAGCATACGGAAGGGTTCCAGATAGGTCTCACGGAGGGTCTGCTCGGTCATCCAGATATATACGCTGTCGCGGAAGATGCCAGACTCGCCGTCATTGCAGATCATGTGCTTGACAAAGCAGTAAACGCCCGACTCTTTGGCCCCGGCCACAGTGTTGCCGCACATCATGCCGGAGAGATAGGAATCCTCAGAATAGTACTCGTAGTTGCGGCCATTGAAGGGGGAGCGGTGCATATTGGTGGCGGGGGCGTACCAGCCGGTGGCGCCCAGCTCGCCGGCCTCGCGGCCGCAGGCCCGGCCCATCTCACGAGCCAGCTCCACGTTCCAGGTCTGTGCAATCACGCCGGCATTGGGGAAGCCGGTGTTCTCATAAGGCTTCACATCCAGCAGACCGAACAGCAGCGGGCCAAAGCTGCCGTACTCAGCAGGACCGTCGGAGTCAATGGTAGAAGGCTTGCCGATCGAGGGCACAGCGGCGGTGTGACCGTACCCGTGGAGGGTCAGGTCCATCATCTCAGCCAGAGTCAGCTGGTCCAGCAGTTGATCCCATTCAGCGGCGTTGTAATCCTTGCCCAGCGTCACACCAAGGTCGGTGAGTACGCCGTTTTCCTCAACTTTCAGACCGTTTTTGGCGCCGAGGGTAACGGCCTCATCGTTCTCGTCAATCCAGGCTTCCGCCATCTCGGAGGTGTAGAGGTTCAGCGCGGCGGCGTTCTCGCCCAGAGTCCGGCCATCCACCTTCTTGGGGAAGGTCCCCTCAAAGTCGGCGCGGGTCATAAAGGCGATGTTCTGGCCGGCGTTGGAGCCGTCCACGGAAATGGTGTCGATGGCGTCGTCACCCGTGAATTTATTCCCAACTTTGGCCCCGGTAAAGGGATCGTTGGGATACTGCACATTGGACGCCAGATTCAGAGTGAATTGATCCACCACGGTGTGAGAATCGGTGCGCAGAGAGATGACATACTCGCCGGGGTCCAGCTCATAGCCGGTAAAGCCGTTCATGTTGGCATCGTAGCAGTCGTAGCTGGCCATATCCCACACATCGAAGGTGAGGGTGACTTCCTCGCTGGCGCCGGGCTCCAACATACCGGTCTTGCCAAAGGCAACCAGTTCCACGGCGCTCTTTTCGATCCCGCCGGGGGTATAGGGAGCGGTATAATAGAGTTCTACCACGTCCTTGCCGGCCACATTGCCGGTGTTTGTGACCTTCACGGTGACGGAAATCTCGCCGTCCTGCTCCATGGTGCTGGGAGCATTCACGATCTCCTGCTTGAAGGTGGTATAGCTCAGGCCATAGCCGAAGGGGTACTGTACGACGCCCTCGTAGCCCTCGCCGTACTCGTTGGACACGGCGTCCCAATAGCCCTCGACATCGGCGGTCTCATACCACTTGTACCCCATGTAGATCCCCTCCGCATAGTCCGCATAGGAGACCTGTTCGTAATTGTAGGAATAGCCCAGGTTGCCGTTGCCGACGCCAATGGGGTAGAGTCCGTCTCCATTGGTGTAGGCGCCCACGCCGTTGGCACCGGCATTGACATAGCCGGCGGAGGTGGCGAAGTCATAGGCCCAGGTGTCGGCGGTCTTGCCGGAGGGATTCACATCGCCCCACAGAATAGCGGGAACGGCGGAGGCAGCGGTAGAGCCGGTAAGGCCGGTCATCACACAGGCATCCACGCCCGCGATGGTCTCTACCTGGCCCACTGCCATTACGTTGCCGGTGTTCAGCAGCACAATGACGTTTTCATAGTTCTCCGCCACATATTTCAGCAGATCCTCCTCTTCCACGGAGAGATCCAGGTAGGTGCGGCTCTCGTCGGTGACGATGTCGCCGCCCTTGGTGTTGCGCTTGTACTGGACCTGCGTGCAGTCGTTGCTCTCGCCGGAAAAGCGGCCGAACACCACGATGGCGGTGTCGGAGAACGCCTTGGCGTTGGAGAGCAGGTCGTCGCCGTAGTCCTTGATGGCGGGCTCATACAGGATGCAGGTCTGGTCAGGAGCACCGTTCAGAGTATCGGCATACTCCCGATTCTCCTGGAAGGCCTTATACATATCGGTGAGTTCGGTGTTGTAGCTGATGCCGCTGTGTTCCAGCGCCGCCAGGAAGTCCACGAATACACCAATGACCTGGCCGGAGCCGGAGCCACCGCCCAGCCACTGGGTAGAGGCCCAGCCGAACACATTGACCTTGTTGATATCCTTGGAGAGCGGCAGGGTGTTGTCCTTATTCTGGAGCAGCACGGCTCCCTCGCCCTCGATCTGTGCAGCCAGGGCGTTGCTGGCATCCCGGATGGATTGGGTCTGTTCCGGGGTGGTGTGGATGGTCCTGCGGGTGAAATAGCTGTCCAGGGTGTTGGCGAAGATGGGTCCGACGATGGACAGCGCAATAGCTGCCACCAGCAGGATCGACGCCAGCGCCATCAGTACCCGCGCGCGAACGGGATGAGGCTTTTTTGCGTTTGTTTCGTTACTCATATGGGGTCCTCCTTTTCCTTTTTCCAGGCCGCTGTCTGTCTGATCCGGCCTGATGCGCCCTTCACAGGCGCCTTTCGGATCAAGTCTATCACGAAAGAAAAGGTTTGGGGAAAACGACGCGCAAGCAGTCGGTTTTAACGCGCAAAAAACCGGGCGCATTCTCAAAAATGCACCCGGTTTTCTTTTTTCGTCAGTTCTGATCCTCCGGCAACGGAATCAGGATAGTCAGCAGGAATCTCCCCTCCTTGGTCTCCACATCCATCGTGCCTCCGTAGCGTTGGACTACGGCCTGTATGCTGCGCATACCGAAGCCATGGTTCTGCGTATCGCCCTTGGTGGTCTGCGGGAGTCCGTCTACAATAGACAGCTCGCCTTCATAGAAATTCTCCACCTGGAAAAAGACTACCCCATGGTCCTGACGGACGGCGACCCGGATCACCCGCCGGTCCGGGTCTGTGACGGCCCGACAGCCCTCGATCGCGTTGTCCAGAGCATTGCCCAGCATGGCGTACAGGTCCACCGGGCTGATGAAATCCAGCTTTTCTCCCTGGGCCATGCAGGTCCATGCGATCCCGGTGGTCTGGCACAACAGGCCCTTTTCCATGAGGACCGTGTCCAGCACTTCGCTGCCGGTGTGGGTGTTGGCATCATAGATCTGGACTGACTCCTCGATCTCCCGGAGGCTGGCCTCCCGATCCTTCGGGTCTTTTACCAGCCGCAGGGCGGAGACCTGGTGCTTCAGGTCATGGCTTTTTCGGTTGATGATGTCGATGTTCTCCTTGGTCAACTCATACTGCGCAGCCATTTGGATGCGGAGCCTCCGCTCTGTCTCCACGGCGGCCAGCAAACCAAGCTCCCGGCGCCGGTCCAGTTGGAGAAGCAAAATGAACAGGCAGCTGAAAAAGTCGCTGAGCCGGTACAGACGGAACAGGCTCCGGTCCTCCATGCCGACGGTCTTCAAAAAAGAATTGTAGCTCAGAAAAAGCGCCAGCAGCAGTACCAGCCCGGCCGTCAAGAGGGCGTTTGCCGTCGTCACCTGATACCGTCCGTCCACCGGCAGCTTTACCGCCACAAACCGGTAGACCAGCGCCAGCACCACGATGTGGATTACCCAGCCTCCAATGATCTCTTCGGGGCCTGTCCTATCCGTCCAAAACAGCATGACCGCACAGAAAGCAACGTGCTGAGCCGCATAAGCGCAGGCGGCCCCATATGCCGTCTCGGTCAGGGTGCCGTCTGTACACAGCAGGAAGGCCGCCAAGGGAAACAGCACCGGCAGAATATAAGCGGCGGGCGAAGACCAGCCGTCGGATGCGAACATAGTGATGGGCAATTCCATCGCAAAGAAAACGGCTAGGCACGCCAGGAAATACAATATCCAGCGCGGGCGTTTCTGCAGCGGTAAAAGGAAACATAGGGTCGCGACAGCCATCCCCTGCAAAAAATCCGGACTGATAATGGCAATCACCAATTCTTTCATCCCGCGCCCCCTTTCATGTACGACAATAACGCGCTCAGCACATCCTTCCGCCGGTTGCGGCTGACGGGAAGCTCCTCTCCGGCCACCAACACCGAAGCGCCCCGGACCGCCTCCACATAGCGCAGATTGATGAGAAAGCCCTTGTGACAGCGGACAAAGCCGTGGGGCCGAAGCTCTTCCTCCAAATCGGTCAGTGTCCGGGTCATGGTCAGCACGATCGTTCCCTCCATGGTGTGATAATGGAACTGATGGCTGTACACCTCCACATATTGAAGATGTGACACCGGAACTCGCTGTACATCTCCGCCCCGGTTCAAAAGCAGATAATGGGCCTCGTTGCGCATCAACATCCGCAGGGCCAGGTGCAGCTTCATGGAAAAGGCGTGATAGGTTACCGGCTTCAACACATAGTCAAAGGCGTTGACTTCATAGCCCTGGATGGCGTATTGGGCCAGGTTGGTGATGAACAGGATAAGCACGGCAGGATCTGTCCTGCGGATCTCCCGCGCCGCAGCCAACCCGTCCATTCCCGACATCTTAATGTCCATAAAGATGATGTCCCACACAGGACGGTAGCCCTCGGTGATGGCGGCGCCATCGGCAAACAGTTCCACGTTAAAAGCGATGCCGTTCTCCTGTCCGTATCGCTCGATATACTGTTTCAGCCGGGTCGCGCTGGCGGGTTCGTCCTCCACGATAGCGATATGGGGCATAAGGCAGCCTCCTTTCCAGGCATACACGTATACATAGTTATTGTAACACCCCACAGACCCCCGACGGCAACAAATGCGCAAACGGTCGATTTTAACGCGCAAACGGTGCTCTGCTATCCTCCGGGATCTGAATATCGGTTCCGTCAACCGTTTGGCGCGTGTCGGAGCCATGTTCAATGTTCCATCCTATTTCTTCGTGCAAACAAGAACCAGCGGTGGATGTATAATAGGGGTAACACGCCAGAGACAAGCAGCTGAAGCTCGACATTTAATTACACATGAGTTCGAATCTCCTATGCAAAATCGCAAATCCATCTTTTTCGTACCCCATTGACATCAAGACAAGCCGATTGGCCGGCGGAAAAGAGGTTCGTCCCAAAATGTGGGGCAAACCTCCACGAATTCAAAGCCGGTCGCGAAAGCGGCCGGTTTTGCATGTCAAAAAAGATGATCGCAACTTTTGCACCGCAGTAAACAAAGAAAAAGCCGGGCCGGGTCAACAGCGTGACTCGGTCCGGCTTTCGTTGTCGATCCTTCCGTATTAAAGAAACATCGCCATGTAAAGCGGCAGATGCCAGACGCCGTCCTGCTGCATCACATCTTTGGGGTAGAGAATATAGGAGGCGCCGATCTTATCAGAAAACTTCTTTCTGAATTTGTCGAGGGAAGAATGGGCGCGGTAATTGGCGGATTTCACTTCAATCGGGGCGATCTTCTTGTTCTCTGTAATTAGGAAATCGATCTCCATGTGATTCTCCCGGTTTTCGCTGTCGCTTCGAGAGTAGAAGTAGAGTTTATGCCCGTTACGACGGAGCATCTGCGCAACGATATTTTCCATGATCATGCCTTCATTGACGTCCAACTTGTCAAACAGGATGGCTTTATATAGCTCGTTGTCTGTAAAAGCACGATCCATGAAGGTGTGCGTGACCAGCAGTCCGGTATCGGCCATATAGCATTTCTGCGTGGCGTGATCGGCGCTGAGCGCAAGACCGACGTTGGGATCGGTGGCGTTGAAGCAAGCATTGACAACCATCGCCTCATTCAGCCAGATGAAAGAATCCTCATACGCGCGGAAACGTGCGGTCTTGCTCAGAGAGGACAGCTTATACTTTTTCTCCTTCTTGGAAAGCTGCGCGGGGATTCCGTCAAAGACAGCATAGACCTTTTCCTCATACCCGGCGGCAAACTTGGAGACGTCGTCCCGATACAGCCGCAGGATACGGCGCTTGGCTTCGTCCGACGCCGCAAAGTTCTTGCCGTCGATATAAGCGAGAACAGACTGCGGCATACCGCCTACCAGCACATACTGACGAAAATCGTTCATCACCTTTCGGTGCAGAGCCTGGCCCAACGGCTTCCTTGCCTCAAAACACTTTCTGATCAGCGGAACGGTGGCCTCGTCCCCCAGCGCCCAGAGGAATTCCTCAAAATCCATCGGGAACAGCTCAATGTGCTCCTCCTCTGAGGGAATGATGATGTTCTCGGTGTTTTTCTTCAGACGGATCAGCGATCCGGTTTCCAGATAGTCATAGCGCCCGTCCGCAACAAGATATTTGATGAGCTGCCGCGCTCGCGGGAACTGCTGCACCTCGTCAAACACAATGAGAGACTCTCTTTTGTGAAGAACCGTAGAATAGAAAGCGCTGAGCTTGGCAAAGAAAAGATCCAGATCGGAGCTTTCATTGATAAAGAGGTCAAGAATATCCCGCGGCGCATTGCCGAAGTCAATGATGATATGGCTCTTATACTCCTGCTTTGCGAACAACTCCGCGATAAAGCTTTTGCCGACACGACGTGCGCCGTCAATCAGAAGCGCCGTCTGCCCGCCGCTTTTTTGCTTCCACGAAAGAAGCTCGTCATAGATCTTGCGTTTCAGCATCTTGCAATCCTCCGAATCGATTTGTTGAGCCTATTATACCTTGCGAATCACGAAAAAGCAAGTTCAATCAGAAAGAAATCGCACGAAAAAGCAAGTTATAAAATGACGAATCTGCACGAAAAAGCAAGTTTATGATTCCACGCGCGGCCGTCTCTAAAGTGTTGGGACGACTTCACGGCTGAACTATTCCCATCCGGCAGCGTAAAAACTGGGGGACAATAGACAAAGAAATGGAATTGACTTAGGAAAACCTCACGACGACTGCCGTCGTGAGGGCTTTCGTTTCGCAACAACCTATTTCCTGATAGCAGCATAATACTGCTCGAAGGGTATCTGCTCAGCGATGGCCTTGTCCCGAAGCTCGGAGGCAAAGCGTGACCACTCCTCAAATTCAGAGACGGTCATTTTCTTTTTCATATACCTGGCGTAGTGCGCCTTATAGGCCCGGTTATAGGTTTGCCATACGGGATCGGTTTTGCATTTGTCATCGTAGCGTTTTCTTGCGCCAACATCCCGGCATGTCTTCTCCGGTTCGTCCGGCAAGGGGGCGTCACAGTAGCTGTAGTACTTTCCTCCACGGATTAAAAAGAATCTGCCGCATTGCTTGCACTGGTTGGGAAGATAGCTGTACTTGATCCCGTTGAAAAGGTCAAAGAACAGGAAGGACTGCAGATCCGTAAAGGAGATCTCCTCGCAGAGGATCGGTTGACGATACGCATCCTTCAGAACCTTGTAACCAAAAGACTCCATTTGACAGCTTGTTTTTCGGAAGCCCTGACCTTCCGATTTGTTGAACTCTTCAAAACAGGCGGCCACATCGTTGGCGCTGGGAAAAGAATTGTTTCTGTTCAAATACTCTGCGATAAATAATTTGAATACAGTGTGCACCGCGATATAGGATTTCAGAAAATCAATATAGCCATCAAAGAAAGCGGTAATAGCACTGTTCAATTCCCGGAGCGATTGCAGCATGTCCGCGTCGTATTCCTTCATGCGCGCAGGATCATTTGGAATAAAGCTGGTAAGTCGGATAAAAAAATTACCGTTGTCCATTTGATCTCCGAAGCCGACGGGAGTGATCGTATCCCAAGTGATGGGAGAATCATCATCGTCATCGCGGCCGTCCTCAAAGAAGAAGGTGTGTTCGTTCAGTAGATCGTCAAAGCTCTTGATGGGAAAGGGAATGATCTGATTGTAAGGAGGCAGCTTCTCAAGTAAAGCGTTCAGCTTTGAAAAGATGCGGATAGCGGCATACACATTGTCGCTATAGCGCGTGTAGTCTTCAAAGTCCATTCCGTCCGAGAGGATCAATTTTCGTTTCAATGAATTCAAGTCATGGAGCAGATCGCCGGGCGTCTCGGAATTGTCCAACCCATCGGCGTCCATATTCCCATAAAGATCGGTTGCGTTCAAATACGCTGTCAGGATTTCATTGGCAGCGTATTTATATTTTCCGTTGATGTAAACGTCGCTCATCCAAAAGCAGGCCCGAAAAGAAAACATGACGCCCTCCAAAAAA
>CANRHF010000084.1 GCA_947630345.1 uncultured Oscillospiraceae bacterium
CACGATGACGCCCATCGTATAGGCGTCCACGCCGGCCTGCTGGAGAATGGACAGGGCCCGCTCCTGGTCTTCCTTGGCCACCACGACGCTCATGCCCACGCCCATATTAAAGGTATTGAACATCTCCCGCTTGGGGATGTTCCCTAGCTTTGCGATCAGGTCGAAAATCGGCGGGGTGCGGACGGCGCTTTCTTCGATCGTGGCCCCCAGGCCGTCGGGGGTGCTCCTGGGGATGTTTTCATAGAAGCCGCCGCCGGTAATGTGGGAAATTCCCTTCACCCGGACCTGCTCCAGCAGGGAAAGCACCGGCTTGACGTAGATTTTGGTGGGTGCCAGCAGCGTTTCCCCCAGGGATTTGCCGCATAGCTCCGGGACCGGGGCGTTCAGGTCCGCCCGCTCCACGTCCAGGACCTTCCGCACCAGGGAAAAGCCGTTGGAGTGGACCCCGGAGGACGGCAGGGCCAGGACCACGTCCCCGGCCTCCATTTTGGTATTGTCGATGATGTTCTCTTTGTCCACGACGCCCACGGCGAAGCCGGCCAGGTCGTATTCCTCCTCGGGCATCAGGCCCGGATGCTCCGCCGTCTCCCCGCCGATGAGGGCGCAGCCGGACTGAACACAGCCCTCGGCCACGCCGCCGACGATGGCGGCGATTTTCTCCGGGAAGTTCCGCCCGCAGGCGATGTAGTCCAGGAAAAATAACGGCTTTGCCCCGCAGCAGATGATGTCGTTGACGCACATGGCCACGCAGTCAATGCCCACGGTGTCGTGCTTGTTCAGCAGAAAGGCCAGCTTCAGCTTGGTGCCCACCCCGTCGGTGCCGCTGACCAGCACCGGCTGCTTCATTCCGGCGGGCGGCTCAAACAGGCCCCCAAAGCCCCCCACGTCGGAGCAGACTCCCGGGGTCATGGTCCGGGCAATGTGGGATTTCATCAGCTCCACGGCCTTGTAGCCGGCGGTGATGTCCACCCCGGCGGCGGCGTAGCTCTCCGATCTCGATTCCAGGTTCATAGACTACTCCTTTCCGTCCCAGCAGTAGGTACACAGCTTGCATTTGTCCAGCCCGATGGCCTCCACGATGCCGTCCAGGGTCTGGAATTCCAGGGAAGCGAAGTGGAATTTGTCGCAAATGGCCTGGCGCAGCTTCTTGCCCCGCTCCGTCCGGCCGTCGGCGTACTCCTCGATATGATTCAGGCCCTCCTCCCCTTCCAGCTCCACCATCACCCGGCGGGCGATCAGCTCCATGTCGCTGGTGGCCCGGGAGAAGTTCAGGTATTTGCAACCATACATGATGGGCGGGCAAGCCGAGCGCATATGCACCGCCTTGGCGCCGTTGGCGTAGAGGAAATCCACCGTCTCCTTGAGCTGAGTACCCCGGACGATGGAATCGTCCACGAACAGCAGCTCCTTGTCCTGGATCAGTTCCCGGACCGGGATCTGCTTCATCTTGGCGATCTCATTCCGCTCGGACTGATGGGCGGGCATAAAGCTCCTGGACCAGGTGGGGGTGTATTTGATGAAGGCCCGGGCGAAGGGGATCCCGCTTTTCTGGGCGTAGCCGATGGCGTGGGGCGTGCCGGAATCGGGGACGCCGCCCACATAGTCCACCGGGGGCTCCGCTCCCGTCTCCCGGTCGTTTTGGGCCATGATCTCGCCGTTGCGGTAGCGCATGATCTCCACGTTGACCCCTTCGTAGCAGGAGGTGGGATAGCCGTAGTAGCTCCACAAGAAGGCGCAGATGCGCATCTTGTCCCCCGAGGGCGACAGCTGGGTGATTCCCTCGGGCCGCAGCTCCACAATCTCCCCGGGGCCCAGCTCCCGCTCCTTCTCATAGCCCAGCTTCAGGAAGGCGAAGTCCTCCATGCTCACGCTGTAGCCGTCCTCGTTCCGGCCGATCTGGACCGGCAGGCGGCCCAGCTTGTCCCGGGCGGCAATCATGCTGCCGTCGTCCCGGAGGATCAAAATGGAGGCGGTGCCCTGAATTTGCTCCTGGGCAAAGAGAATGCCCTCCACAAAGCTGTCCTTCTGATTGATCAGGGCGGCGGCCAGCTCGGTGGTGTTCACCTGGCCGCCGGTCATGGCGTCGAAGTGGCCGCCGCTGGAAAGCAGGTACTTGTCGATCAGTTCATCCGCGTTGTGGATGATCCCCACGGTGCAGATGGCGTAGGTCCCCAGCCGGGAGCGGATCATCATGGGCTGGGGATGGGTGTCGCTGATGCAGCCAATGGCGGCGGTACCCTTCATCCGCTGGCCGATACGCTCGAATTTGGTGCGGAAGGGGGCGTTTTCAATGTTGTGGATCTCCCGCTGCAATCCGATCTCCGGATCCCAGGCGGCCATGCCGCCCCGCCGGGTGCCCAGGTGAGAGTGATAGTCCACCCCGAAGAACACATCCATCAGGCAGCTATGCCGGGATGTGATGCCAAAAAATCCTCCCATAGCGGCCTCCTTACAGCTTTTCCTGGACGGACGCGTCCTTGGCCAGGACCTTTTCCCCGTCCAGGCGGCGCTTTTCGTTCAGCTTTTCCGCCAACGCCTTGTCCTCCACCGCCAGGATCTGGGCGGCCAGCAGGGCGGCGTTGGCTCCGCCGTCGATGGCCACAGTGGCCACGGGGATGCCGGTGGGCATCTGAACGGTGGAAAGGAGGGCGTCCAGCCCGTCCAGGTTGGCGCCCCGGCAGGGAATGCCGATGACGGGCAGGGTGGTATTGGCGGCCAGGGCGCCCGCCAGGTGGGCCGCCATGCCGGCGGCGGCGATGATCGCCCCGAAGCCGTTGTCCCGGGCGCCCTTGGCAAAGGCCGCGGCGGCCTCCGGGGTCCGGTGGGCGGAATAGATATGTACCTCAAAGGGAATGTCCAGGCCCTTCAAGGCGTCGGTTGCCTTGCGGATGATGGGCAGATCGCTGTCGCTGCCCATGACGATGCCGATTTTCTTCATGCGGTTCCTCCAAAATAAGATATGACAAAGAAAAAAGGGCACACTTGACCACGCAATGGTAAATGTGCCCAGACGGTGGCTGCCTCCGCGCCACAGTGGTGCCCCACGATCCCGTCAAAATATGGGACGGTTTGCAAATCCACAAGAATTTTAACAGACCAATCCCTCGGTGTCAAGCCAAACCGAGGCATTTTCGCCATTTTTCCCTTTTGACGCCAATTCTCTCCCGGGGTGTATTCATTTTTGTGGATATTTTCACCGAGGAAACTCCTCCACATCCAGATCCCGGAAGGGATAGACCCGCTGCCAGCCCTCGGCGGTCCGCTGAATGGAGCTGCGGTGGCTTGACAGCAACCGAACCAGATCATACACATCGATCCAGATCTCGGAATTGCACTCCTTCTGCTTTTCGTCAAAAATCAGCTGCAGGCCAAAATGGAGGTGGACCGTCTCAATATTGTTGGTGTTTTCCCGGTCTGAGTAGCCGGTGCGGCCCATGAAGCCGATCAGGTCCCCCGCCTGGACCACGTCCCCCACCTGCAACCCCGGGGCGAAGGGGTGATCCTTCTGCAAATGGGCATAGTAAAAGTACCGCCGGGAGTCGCCCGAGCGGATGCCCACCCGCCAGCCGCCGTACCGGTTCCAGCCCATAGCCTCCACGATGCCTCCCTCCACCGCCACGATGGGGGTGCCCAGGGCGCCCATCAAATCGTTGCCCAGGTGCTTCCGGGCAAAGCCGAAGGACCGGCTGACGCCGAAATCGTCGCAATGGCTGTACCCGTACCCGGCGGCCACGGGAGAAAAGGCCTTGAGCCCGTAGACAGGCTTCCACTCCTCCCCTGCCTGGATGGCGAAGCTGCCCAGCAGTCCCCCCAGGGCGGCGTCGTAAGCAGCGTGGTAATAGTCGTAGTATTTATAAAGCGCCCCCAGCAGCTCCTCTGGGGACCGGTCCCCTTCTAAGTCCTTCGCCGCCTGTTTAACGGAAGCCAGGCCGCATTTTCCCCCGGTCCGGCAGGCCGCCAGGGCCAGAATGTCGATCCAGGACAGGTGCTTTTCCTGATCAAAGGTCTCGATGTCCCGGTCCATGGCGTATTTCAGCGCCTCGTAGGGCGGCTGAAAGTCCACCCACCGGATGGCCTGTGCCTGGGCCGGCGCCGCCGTTAGCATCAGCACCAGCAGCAAAGAAAAAATCCGCCGCGGCATATCCCTCACCTCTCGGTTTAGAATATCCCGCGGCAGATGTCGTTACTCCATGTAAAATCAGGAAAGATCGAGCTTGATTCCCTTGGCAATCCGGTAAATATCCTCCATGGAGGAAATGTCGGAGATCTGGGCCTTGTAATACCCGCTGTGGGCCACGCCCCGGAGATACCAGGCAAAGTGCTTCCGGGCCTCCAGGCAGGCGATCCGCTCCCCCTTGTCCGTCCGGGCCAGCTCGAACTGCCGCACCGCCGTATCCACCCGCTGTGCCAGGGGCGGCCGGGCGGGAACCGGCTCTCCAGCCAGAGCCGCCCGAATCTCCGTGAAGACCCAGGGGTCTCCAAAAGAGGCCCTACCGATCATCAGCCCGTCGGCCCCGGTGCGGCCCAGGCACCGAAGGGCGGTCTCCCCGTCCACAATGTCGCCGTTGGCAATCACGGGAATGGAGAGATGGGATTTGACCTTCCCTATCAGGTCATAGTCCGCCCGGCCGGAGTAGAGCATGGCCCGGGTCCGGCCGTGGACCGTCACCAGGTCCGCGCCGCTGTCCTCCATCCGTTTAGCAAAGTCCACCACGTTCAGGCTCCCCCGGTCCCAGCCCAGGCGGCACTTCACCGTCACAGGGACCTTTACCGCCCCCTTTACCGCCGCCACGATTCTTCCGGCCAAAACCGGGTCCTTCATCAGGGCGCAGCCGTCCCCATTGTTCGCCACCTTGGGCATGGGGCAGCCCATGTTGAGATCGATAAAGTCGCAGCCGGAAATTTCCAGGGCCAGCTGGGCCCCCCGGGCCATGTTCTCCGGGTCGTTTCCGAAGATCTGTGCCCCGCAGAGCCCTGCCGGCGTTTTTTTCAGCAGCGCCGCGCTCTTTTTGTCCTGATAGTTCAGGGCCCGGGAGGAGACCATCTCCGTGACCGTCCCATCGGCCCCCAGCTCCTGGCAGATCTGCCGGAAGGCCCAGTCCGTCACCCCCGCCATGGGGGCCAAAAACAGCGGCTTTTCCAATTCAAATCCGCCCAGGCGCACCGGTCATCCCTCCCAAAATATTTGGGAGTATTCTATCACATCTTGGCGCCTAAGTCAAATCAGAACCGTCAGAAGCCAAATGGCGCCCATCACCAATGCGCCTCCCACAGCCCACACCGGCCCGGACCAGAGGACCAGCCGCTTTTTCCGCGCCGGATTGCTAATAAGGCGCTTCGCTTCCTTCAAAAGCGCCTCGTCGGTGACGCCCTCCCGGCCCACTGCCTCGTCTTTGAGAATAAAAATGGCCTGCTCAAACAGCTCCGGCTCCGGAGAATGTACCACGATCACCTGCCGGGACACCCCTTTGACCATACTGACCGCCTCCTTTGCCCATAGGATTCCCTCTTGGAAATCTTTTCATACCGAAAAAATGCCGGGCTCCCAGGGGAGCCCGGCAAAAGTTCGATTTAGGTTTACATAACATAACTGGCCGCATTGATGCAGTCCGTCTCCGAACCCTCCGGCTGGGACTGCAGGGACTGCTGGCCGATCTGGGGCACGTCCTCGCACACCGCCGCCACCGCGTCCTCCTGCTCCGGGGCGCACTGGACAGCGGCGCAGTCCTCGATCCGCAGCCGCTCCAGGATCAGCTTCTTGTCCACATCCGGCTCGATGACCACCTCCGCGCAGTCCTCGATCCGCAGCCCGTTGGGACTGTTTTCCAGCAGCCACTGGGTCAGCCGCACCTTGGTCATGTCCTCGATCACACGTCCCCGGTCCTTCTTGGGGTGAAGCAGCTTCACATCCCCGTCGATCTCCGCCTTTTCCAGCAGCAGATCCCGCAGCTCCGGCGGCACCTGGACGTCTCCCCGGATGTGGAGATAGACCGCGTTTCGCAGGAACGCCTCTCCCTCCGGTTTCACCACTGCGTCTCCCAGGATGTAGAGCCTGGTCCCATATCGCTTTTCCGTCACCTCGTCCAGGTCCAGATCATCCAGCGCCACCTTGGTCCCGTCGGGCACCAGCACCAGCTCCGCCCGCTCGTCGATCAGGGGGAGCAGCGCCTCCGCCATTCCCTCCGCCAGGATGGCCTCCTCGGACTGGAACCGGGCCCCTTTCACCGCCAAAGCCGCCGGGTCCAGCTTGGGGTCCACAAAGATCATCCGCTTGGCGGACCAGTACAGCGCCTCCTTGGCCCGGAGGACAAAGGTCCGGTCGATCACCGCCGAACGCTTCAGGACGATGGCCCCATCGGGGTAGCAGGTGGTCGAGCCGTTGATCTGGAATCGTCCCAGATAGCCCGCCATGCTCTCCGGGCAGCGGATGGAGCCGTTGACCGTGCCCCCCACATACTGCTCCAGGATTTCCTCCGTCCCCGCCTCGATCTCTAAAGCGCCGTTGACCAGCAGAAACCGCTTTGCCTTGGGAATGGGCCCGTCCCGGCGGATGGTCCCCTCCCCATTGACGATCTGGGCCTCCACATCTTCCGGCACCACCGTCACCCCGGCGGTGTTGAGCGCCACCCGGTACTTCGCCAGCAGCGCCTGGCTCCGGGGCGTCACCAGGACGGAAGCGGAATTGACGGTGATTTTCTCATACGCCGCCAGGGTCTCCTCGGAGACATTCCGGGCGTCGCAGCAGGCGCAGTTGATTTTCAGTTGTTTTCCCATTATTTGCATCCTCCTTGATAATCGGGGGCAAGCCATTTGCGAAGCGCCTTGGCCGACCGGCTCAGCTTGGCCCGGACGGTCCCGGCGGGGAGGCAGTACAGCTCCGCCAGCTCCCGGGCGGCGTACCCCTCCAGATACCGCAGGCGAAACAGGGTCCGGTCCGGCTCCGGCAGCCGGGCCAGGAGCAGCTCGGTCTCCACCCGCCCGTAGCCCGGCTCCTCTGCCGCGGCGTCCTCCTCCGGAGGAAGGCTGGCTTCCTCCAGGACCCGCCGCCGGTATCGGTCGATGGCCAGGTTTTTGACGGTTCTGTAGACCCAGGCACGCTTCTGGGCCAGGCCCAGGTCCAGGAAGCCGTCCCCGGCCTGCAGGGCCTTCAAAAAGGTCTCCTGGGCCAGGTCCTCCCCTTCCGGACCCCAGGCCCGGCGGCAGTAGGCTGCCAGCTCCGGGTAGAGCCTTTGGTACAGCTCCTCCCACATTGGCTTTCCCTCCCTTCTGCTTGGATAACGAACGGGGCGGGAAAAGTGCTGCAAAAATTTTTACCGGCCGCCAAAGTGGGCCGCGCGCCCTCTAATTCCGCTCCTTGGGCCGCTTGTACCGTCCCTGGGGCTCCCAGGCCGGCAAGGGGTAGCGCTGCATAGCTCCGAAGATCCGCTCCTTTAACTCCGGGTAGCTCTGGCTCAGCTGGAAAATCAGCTCCTTGGTTTCCTCCCGCTTGGTGTGCTTGTCCACGGGGCAGTGGTTTTTCGCCACCGGCAGGCTCCGCTCCTGGGCGAAGTGGGCGATGGTCTGCTCATGAATGTAGAGCATCGGGCGAATTTGGATGATTCCCGTCCGGTCCAGGTGGGTCACGGGCTGGAAGCAGCTAATCCGCCCCTCATAAAGAAGGGACATCAGGAAAGTCTCCACGGCGTCGTCATAGTGGTGGCCCAGGGCCAGCTTGTTGCACCCATGGTCCAGCAGCGCCTGGTCCAGGGCCCCCCGGCGCATTTTGGCGCACATGGAGCAGGGGTTCTTCTCCTTCCGGTACTGGAAGATCACCGGCCCGATCTGGGTCTCCACCCGGGTATAGGGCACCTCCAGCTCCCGGCACAGTTCCCGCATGCCCTCATCTTCCAGGCCTAGCCCCATGTCAATGGTAATGGCCTCCAGGAAAAAGGGCCGGTCATAGTATTTTTGCAGCTCCCGCAGCAGCACCAGAAGCGTCATGGAGTCCTTCCCGCCGGACAGTCCTCCACACAGCGGCGAAGCATTCCCACCAGCTTTTGCACGGCACATTCCCCCAAACGAAAAATAGAAAGTGAGTATTCGTGAGTATTTCAGCGAAAAATAGAGTATTCTTGAGCGAATCCTGCTTTTTAGAAAAAAGTAGTTGACAAATTTCTTCCTTTGTGATATAAAAGGGAGGCGTCTGGGGCGATTATACCGCCCCGGCCTGGATTTGTCAAATTTTTACCGATATCGGAGGAAAGCATATGTC
>CANRHF010000085.1 GCA_947630345.1 uncultured Oscillospiraceae bacterium
GACCGGGGCCCTGTCCGCTATGACGGGGGGCATTACCGTGGGGAATCTGACCAGCTTTCTCAGCTATGCCAACCAGTATACCAAGCCCTTTAACGAGATCTCCGGGGTGGTGGCGGAGCTGCAAAACTCCCTGGCCTGCGCCGGCCGGGTATTCCAGCTGATCGAGGCCCCCGCCATGGACCCGGACCCCGTGGAACCCGCCCGCCCGGAGAAATTCTCCGGCGGGGTGGAGATCCGGGACCTGGAATTTTCCTATACGCCGGAAAAGCCCTTGATCCGGGATTTCTCCCTCTCGGTCCGCCCCGGCCAGCGGGTGGCCATCGTTGGCCCCACAGGCTGCGGCAAAACCACCTTTATCAACCTTTTGATGCGTTTCTACGATCCCCAGGGAGGCAGGATCCTTTTAGACGGAGTGGACACCCAGACCATGAGCCGCCGGGCCCTGCGGCGGAGCGTGGGCATGGTCCTCCAGGACACCTGGCTCCAGTCCGGCACCGTGGCGGAGAATATCGCCATGGGCAAGCCGGAGGCCACCCGGGCGGAGATTATCGCCGCGGCCAAGCAGGCCCACGCCCACGGCTTTATCCGGCGGCTGCCCCAGGGCTACGATACCCCCATCGGGGAGAGCGGCGGCGCCCTGTCCCAGGGCCAGAAGCAGCTGCTGTGCATCGCCCGGGTGATGCTCTGCCTGCCGCCCATGCTGTTCCTGGACGAGGCCACCTCCTCCATCGATACTCGGACGGAACTGCAGGTCCAGCGGGCCTTCGACGCCATGATGGCGGGCCGCACCAGCTTTATCGTGGCCCACCGGCTGTCCACTATCCGGGAGGCGGACATCATCCTGGTCATGAAGGACGGCCAGATCATCGAGCAAGGCCGCCATGAGGAACTGCTGCGAAAGGGCGGGTTCTACTTTGAACTCTACAACAGCCAATTCGCCCATTAAATTTTTTAGCCCGGCAGAACTCCCCGCCGGGCTAAAATTTTAGAAACACACCGCCGATACCGGGCCGGGCGCAAGGGAAGCGATATTAGACATCCCCGTGCGTATTGTCAGCGGCCACCGGCCAATAACAGCCGGAACGATACCGCCCCGCCGCCGATACCGGGCAGAGCGCAAGGGAAACGAGTTTAGACATCCCCGTGCGCATTGTCCGCGGCCACTGGCCGCCCGTCGAAGGAATGGGCCTCCACATAGCTCATCATCTGATTCCGCCGCCAGGCGATCCCGCCCAGGCCCAGAAGGGTGACGAGGACGATCCAGCCCGTGCCGCTGTCCCGGATCCATAGAAAACCAATTGCCAAGAAATAGAGAGCGCCCAGCAGAAGATTGGAAAGGAAATGCTCCTTCTTCCACTTTTCCGTGAAGTACGCCACCCGATCCTTGTAGGTAAAGGCGCTTTCCCGCAGGGCGGACTTGATGGCCTCCTCCGCGGCGGCGGGAAAGTCCTTCTCGTCCAAAGCCCGGCCCGCTAAAAGCTCGTTGATGGTGAGCCCGTAGAGCTTGCTCAGCGCCTCCAGCATCTCCACCGGCGGCAAATAAGTGCCTGTCTCCCACCGGGAGACCGTTTTTCCACTGACTCCTAGCGTCTCCCCCAGAGCCTCTTGAGTCATGCCCCGGTCCTTCCGCAGCTTGGCCAAAAACGCGCCGATGACCTTTAGATCCATAATAACGCCTCCTTTTTTAATAGGATAGCAGAAAAAGGGAAAAAAGTCTTCCCCATAAACAGCGAATCCCGGCTGCCTGTTGGACAGCCGGGAAAAATTAACGGTTTTTCCAGGCCAGAACGCCCTTGACGCCCTCCACCAGCGCTTCCATCTCCGCCTGGGTGGTCTCCCGACTGAGAGAGACCCGGAAGGCCCCGTCCACCGTCGCCGGCGGCAGGCCCATGGCCGAGAGGACGTGGCTCCGGTGCCCCTTTGCGCAGGCGGAGCCGGCGGAGACACAAATGCCCCGCTCTTGCAGCAGATTGATGGTGTTCTGGACAGGCACCCCGGGAATGGAGAGACTTAAAATGTGAGGCGCGTCATGAGCCCCCAGAATCTGGACCCCTTTAAGTTTACATAACTCTCCAATAGCCCATTCCAGTAGCCCCCGCTCCCGCTGAGAATCCGCCCGAAAGGTCTCGGACACCGCCTTGCAGGCGGCGCCGAAGCCGAAAAGGGCAGGGGTGGCCTCGGTGCCGCTGCGGAAGCCTCCCTCCTGACCGCCTCCTTGGAGCAGCGGCGGAAAGAACCCCAGCCGGGGGCTGATGTACAGCGCCCCCGCCCCCTTGGGGCCATGGATTTTGTGGGAGGAGACGGTGATCAGATCCGCCCCCAGGGTTTTAGCCTGAAAGGGGACCTTCAAAAAGCCCTGCACGGCGTCGGTGTGGAAAACCGCCTCGGGGCAGCGGCGGTGGACCATGCGGGCCATCTGGGAAACGGGCATCACGGCCCCGGTCTCGTTGTTCACCAGCATCACGGACACCAGAATGGTGTCCGCCCGCAGTGCGCGCTCCAGCGCTTCCACAGAGACCCGGCCCAGGGCGTCGGGGGAAAGATAGGTCACTTCAAAGCCCCGGCTCTCCAATTCCTTGGCGCAGTTCAGCGCCGCCGGATGCTCCACGGCGGTGGTGATGATGTGTTTTCCCCGCTTGCCCAGCTTTTGAGCGGTGCCGAAAAAGGCCCAGTTGTCCGCCTCGGTGCCGCCGGAGGTGAAGAACACCCGCCCCGGCTCCCCGCCCAGGGCGGCGGCCACCTGGCTCCGGGCGGCACGGAGGGCCCGGGCGGACCGGATGCCAAAGTCGTAGAGGGCGCTGGGGTTTCCCCAGTCCTCCGTCATGGCCCGGCTCACCGCCTCCACCGCCTGGGGACAGGGCCGGGTGGTGGCGGAATTGTCTAAATAGATCATAGCACTCACTTTCCCACGCAGAAGCGTTCAAAAATCCTGGCGGTGATGTCCTCCCGGACGGTGGCGCCGGTGACTTCGCCCATGGCCTCCATGGCCTCCTCCACATCGGTCAGCACCGCGTCCGGGGTCAGGTCCAGGGCTTCCAGTGCCCGGCCCAGAGCCGCCTCCGCCCGGCGGATGGCGTCAAACTGCCGGGGGTTGGTTAGAATGGAACCGTCCACAGGGGCGCCGCCCCCGAACAGCTCCTCCACAGCCCGGGAAAAATCCTCCAATCCGGCGCCGGTACGGGCGCTGACGGAGAAGACCAAGGGGAATGGCAGTTCCTTTGGCTCTACCGCCTGGGGGAGGTCCGCCTTGTTGATCAGGCCAACGGACCTGGGGGCGGCAAGACACAGCGCCATGGCCGCCCGGTCCTCGGCTGTCAGAGGCTGTGCGCCGTCGCAGACGAAAATGGCCAGCTCCGCACCCTCCGCCGCCGCTTTCGACCGCTCCACCCCCAGCTTTTCCAGAGGATCGGCGGTGGATCGGATTCCGGCGGTGTCTGTCAGCCGCAGACGGAGGGAGCCCAACAGCACGCTTTCCTCCACCGTGTCCCGGGTGGTGCCGGGAATGTCCGTGACGATCACCCGGTCAAACCCCGCCAGGGCGTTGAGCAGGCTGGATTTGCCCACGTTGGGCCGCCCTACCAGAGCGGCGGAGACGCCGTTTTTCAGCACCCGGCCCCGTTCATAGGTTGCCAGCAGCTTTTGGAGGCGTCCCCGGCAGGATTCCAGCGTTTCGGCGTAGGCGGGGAGGGAAAATTCGTCGATCTCCTCATCGGGATAGTCCAGGACCGCGTGAAAGTGGCTGCAAAGATCTATCAGCTGCTGATAAACGGGGGCCAGCCGCCTTTGCAGAACACCCTCCACCTGCCCGGCGGCGTTGACGGCGGCGTCCGGGGTCTCCGCGTCGATGAGATCCATCACCGCCTCCGCCTGGGTCAGCCCCATGCGCCCGTTGAGGAAGGCCCGCTTGGTAAATTCCCCCCGTTGGGCGGGCCGGGCTCCGGCCCGGTACAGTGCCTCCAGCCCCGCCGCCAGAACGGCGGGCGCGCCATGGCACTGGATTTCTGCCCCGTCCTCGCCGGTGTAGCTGTTGGGCGCCTGGAACCGCACCGCCACGCACTGATCAATGGGGCGTCCCCGGCTGTCCAGCAGGGTCCCCAGGATCAGCTTCCGCGTCGGCGCCTGGGAGAAGGGGATGCCGTTTTTGGCATGGAATACCTTCTCCACCGCCTGAGCGCAGCCCTCGCCGGACAGCCGCAGGATGCCGATGGCGGTGCGCTGGGAACCGGTGGAGACTGCGGCGATCAAATGGGCCATGGCAGATCCTCCCGGCTGTTCCACACCATCCGAATGGCGACGTCCTTCCCCAAAGGAAGGGCTTTTTCCGCCCCGTCCGCTTGGAAGCCGTAATTCTCAAAAAACCCGACGGCGGAGCGGTTTTCCTTCGACGTCCAGACGGTCACGCCCAGGCCGGGGAGCAGCTCCCGGAAGGCGGCGTCCAGCAGCCCTTTTCCGATGCCCAGTCCTTGGGCGCATTTCAATATATATATGGAGTAAATTTCCCCAAAGCCCTTCCGGTCTTCGTCCCGGGAAGCTCCATAGCTACAGAGGCCCACGATTTTTCCTCCCAGCTCCGCCACAAATGCCCTTCCCGGATCAGTCTCTTGCAGTGAGGCGAAGGGCAGGTCCTCCATTTGAGCGGCGTCCTCCGGCTCCAGTGGTCGGATCAGAGGCTCTTCCAGGGCCTCCACCAGAAAGCTCACCGGCCGGAACCCATCGTTGCAGGAGACCATGGCGGAGGCGGGATCTTTCATCCAGCCGTCGTAAAGCCCGGCAGCCCCGTTGCCCAAGGCCATGACGAAGGGGGAGAGGGTGGCCCAGGCGCTGTCGCACAGTCCCGCAGGCTGCCGGCCCCGGGTGTAGAAAACCTGACCCTGGGTCAAGTCGCAGGGATGAGGCTGGGGATTTTCATATTGGGCCGAAAGATCGGCGTAATTTGCCATCCGCTTGACGGAAAGGCGGCAAATTTTCATATCCAGACCTCCTTTTCCGCTATCATACCATTTTCCAGGGAAAAAAGCAATCGTGTTTCATAATTCCGCCGGTTCCGGGAAAACTTTTCAGGAAAGAAAGAGGGGAAGAAAAATGGAACAGCCCACGCCCCGGCCGGATCCAGCCTATCCGGGGGAGATGAACGATGAAAATATCCGCGCCATTTTTGAAGGAGCCGGGGATTTTGTGCCCCGGTTGCTTCAGTGCGGAAAGTGGACCCTTTACGCCTACGCCATCGACGGCCTGGTGTCCGGCGGGGACATCTCTGAGTATGTCCTCAAGCCCATCGCGGAAATTTTGGAGGCGGAGAGCCTTCAGGACCTCTACGAAAAGGCCCTCCGGGGCGCGGTGTACAACGCCGTTGCTGACCCCTGCAAGGATTTGGACACCGTGGCCCTCAAGCTGGTCAACGGCTTCTGTGTGGTGCTGTTCCCCGGCGTGGGGGCCATCGCCTTTGAGGTCAAGACCGGGGAAAAGCGGGGACCCTCCGCTCCCGAGGTGGAGAACACCGTCAAGGGCCCCAAGGACGCCTTTGTGGAGACGGTGCGTTCCAATACCAGCCTGGTCCGCCGCCATCTCCGCTCCCCGGATCTGCGGCTCTACGAGACCAAGGTGGGCCGCCGGAGCCTGACCAACGTGACGGTGGTCTCCTTAAAGGGCGTCACCAATCCCGAACTGGTGGAGCGGATGAAGACCCGGCTGGATGAGATTGACGTGGACGGCTTTTTGTCCCCGGCCGCGGTGGAGGAGTACGTCAGCGGTTCCCGCCCCACGGCTTTCCCCCTTTTGCAGTACACCGAGCGGACGGACACCTTCTGCCAGGGGATTTTGGAGGGCCGGGTGGGCCTGATCGTGGACGGCCTGCCCCTGGGCTACCTGGCCCCGGTGGACCTGGGGTATTTCATGTCCAGCGGGGAGGACCGGGGGGTGGACTTTGTCTCTGCCTCCTGCATCCGGGTTCTGCGCTATTGCGCGCTGCTGCTGGGGCTGCTGCTGCCCGGGCTGTTTATTGCCATGGCTACCTTCCACCAGGAGATGCTGCCGCTGCCCCTGCTCCGGGCGATCATCGAGAGCAAGGAGTCCGTGCCCTTCTCCACGGCGGTGGAGGTGCTGGGACTGCTCATCGCCTTTGAGCTGCTGCAGGAGTCGGGCATCCATCTGCCCCAGGCCATCGGCCAGTCGGTCTCCATTATCGGCGGCATCGTGGTGGGCACGGCGGCGGTGGAGGCCAAGCTCATCTCTCCGGCGGCGCTGATCGCGGTCAGCGTGGCGGGGATCTGCGGCTTTGTCCAGCCCAACCGGGATCTGGCGGAGGCGGTGCGGCTGTGGCGGTTTGCCCTGGCGGTGCTGGGGGCTCTGGCGGGCCTTTTCGGCGTGACGGTGGGGCTGATCGGCCTGGTCATTCACCTATCCGGCTTGACCAGCCTGGGCGTGGCCTACCTGGCGCCCTTTTCCAATGTGAAAAACGCCTCCATTCTCCGCCCCCGGCTGGACCGGAACAAGCAACGCAACCCAGATCTGAACCCCCAGGACGGGAGGAATCAACGATGAAGAAATGGTTTTTTCTGTTAGCCGCCCTGCTTTTGGGGGCCGTGACGGGAGGCGTCCCTTTTTCCGGTGTTGACGCCGCCGAGCTCCAGCCGGTGGAGCTGCTCTATCTCAACCGAACCGGTGGAATGTTGGAGATCTCCACGGACACCGGGGATTCCGGCAGGGGCGCGGATCTGGCGGCAGCCTTCCGGGATTTGAAGGCCGGGGCCGCCGGGAAGATTTTCCTGGAAACGGCGGATACGCTGCTGCTGGATCCCAGCTGTAAAGAGCTGTCAAACGAGCTTCCCCAATACCTGCGGCCCGCCTGCGGTGTATGCCTGGGGGTGGGGGACATTTCTAAAACGGACTTGTGGGAGATCAACGAATACCTTTCTGCCCACGAACCTGGAGTGACTCTTTTGGATTTGCGGGCGGGGCAGACCGTGATCCCCATACTACGTTTTAAACTGGGAGAGATGCGCCTTGTGGAGTGAAAAAATTTCCCAGGCCCGGCTTTGGGCCTGGATCTTTGCCGCGATGACCGCCCCGGCTGCCTATTTCGCCGGCCGGGGCGGCTACCCGCTCCTGAGTCTGACGGCGGCGATCTGCCTGTTCGTCTGCTGGGGGGTGACCGCCTTGGATGTACGGCCCGGAAAGGGAACGGCCTGGCTCCAATTTATTTGGCTGGCCCTGGCGGCCGGAGAGATGGCCAAATGGCTTGCAAACTGCTGGCCCACCGCTCATGGCGGCCCCCTGATCCCCCTGACGGTGCTGGTGTTGGCGGCAGTGGCGGGGAGCCGCGGGGCAGACCGGGCCGCCAGAGCCGGAAGCATTCTGTTCTGGTTCCTATTGGGGCTGTACGCCCTGGTGCTCTTCGGCGGCGCCCGGGACGGGAAAGGGGAAAATCTGGCCCCCGACTGGACCCTTCCGCCGCTGGGCGTGGTAGCGATCTACCTGCTCCCGGCGGTTGCCGGGTTTCTTCCCAGGCAAAAGGCCGCCGCCGCGCCGCTGGCCCTGGCTGGGATCGGCGGCCTGGGGATCCTGGCGTCGGTAATCACGCTGGCGGTTCTCTCTCCACAGGTGGCCGCCCAGGAGGCGGTGCCTTTCTATACCTTCAGTAAGGGCCTGTCCCTCTTTGGGGTGGCGGAGCGGTTCGAGGCCCTGGTTTCCGCAGGACTGACCATGGGCTTTTTCTGCCTTCTCAGCTTTCTTTGCGCGGCGGCGGGCCAGTTGGCTGAGACTCTTCGCGGGGGATGGGGGACCGGAGGCTCCTTTGGCTTGGCGGCCCTGTCGGCGTTCTGGCTGCTGCTGGAGATCGACCTGCCCGGAGAGATTTTGGCCGGCGGCTGCCTGCTTTTCTGGGTCCTGGTACCGACATTGACCCGGGGTACGAAAAAACTTAAAAAAGTCGCAAAAAACGCTTGACAAATCTGGTGCTTTCTGTTAAGATAACGGAGCGCTCGGGGCCGGGCGGAAAAGCGATTGGGTTTCTGCGGGAAACCAAAAAATTTGCCGGAACGCGAAAAAAATTCTTGACAAATTTGGTTTTCTGTGCTATCCTAATAAACGCCCGCTCTTGAAGCGGCCATGCACCTTGCGAATTGAATAACGTCAAGACGAGAAGCACCTTAAACTTTAGTAAGGTAGTTTGAACGGAAGTTTG
>CANRHF010000086.1 GCA_947630345.1 uncultured Oscillospiraceae bacterium
CTGCCTGCTCATACATAGAAAAGCAAATCGAGTGTTCACAAGGTCAGATACCTTATGAACACTCGAAATGGTGCCGGTGACCGGGATCGAACCGGTACGAGGTTGCCCTCACGGGATTTTAAGTCCCGGGCGTCTGCCTGTTCCGCCACACCGGCGTGGCCTTATCCTATCACATTTTCCCCCGGCAGTCAAGTAAGCTGATCCAAATTCAGGGCGAAAGCCGGCAGGCACTCCGCCAAAAACCAGTTCAGCTCGGGGCTGTTCATCTCCTCCAGGGCCTGGCGGGTCTGCCGGGCGGCGGATTCAAATTCCTGGTTCCCCGCCTTCTGCTCCTCCACGCACTTGATGTAGGCGGAGAGCTTGTCCGCCGCCTTGACAATGGGGGTGACCTCCGGATCGTCCTCCAGCACCAGGGGGGCGTAGCTGTCCCGCAGCGCCGGGGGCAGCTTGTCCAGCAGCCGGTTCCCGGCGTAGCGCTCCACCTGCTTGTAGGAGCGGCGGATGTCGGAATTGGCATACTTAATGGGAGTGGGCATATCCCCGGTGAGAATTTCCGAAGCGTCGTGGTATAGCGCCGCCGTGGCGCACCGGTCGGGGTCCGGCCCGGGCAAATGCAGCACCTCCCGGCGGATCAGGGCCAGGGCGTGGGCCAGCACCGCCACCTGGTGGCTGTGCTCCTGGATGTTTTCGGAAAAGGTGTTGCGCATCAGGCCCCAGCGGGTGATGTAGCGCATCCGGCCCAGCAGGGCGTAAAATTCATTGGCCATCGATTTTTACCTCTCCCGGCTCTTGAGAATTCGGATATCCTCCCCCAGAAAGGCCACCCGGCGGAAGGACCGGAGGCGGGAGGCGATTTGGGGGGAGTATCTGCGGGGCAGGTCCTCCGTATTCAGATTGGTGGACAAAATGGTGGACTTTTCAGAGAGCAGCCGGTCGTTGAGCAGAGTGTAGAGGGACGCTGTCACAAACTGGCCGGGCAGCTCGGTGCCCAAGTCGTCCAAAATCAGCAGGTCGCAGGCGGAAAATTTCTCCGCGTCCTGGCGGGCCGCCTCGTCGGAGGAAAATTTCGCCCGCTCCAGCTTGGAAAACAGGTGGGCGGCGCTTTCATAGACCACAGAGTAGCCCCGCTCCGCCACCTCCCCGGCGATGCAGGCGGAGAGGAAGGTTTTCCCCAGCCCGGTGTCCCCGGAAAACAGCAGATTCTCCGCCCCCGGGCGGAAGCTCTGGGCGTATTGCAGGCAGGTGGCGTAGGTTTTCTCCATGACCCGGCGGGGGCTGACGCCCAGCTTGGGATCGATCCGGTCCGGGTAATAGTCCAGGCGGAAGTCCCCGAACCGTTCCTCCCTGCCGTTAAGGAGGGTCAGCTCCTTCCGCTGCTCCTGGGCGCACAGGGCCAGCAGGCACCGGCACATGGCGCTGCCCACATAGCCGGTGTCCCCGCACAATGGGCAGTTGGGCTTATCCGAGAGAAAATCCGGGGGAAATTTGGTATTCAGCAACTCCTGCCGCTCCCGCTGGAGGGTCAGATTCTCCTGGCGGGCGGCCTCCATGGACTTTTCCACGTCCCCGCCCTGGGTAAAGACCGTCTGGGCCGCCTGGGCCATGGTTTGGCGCAGCGCCCGGTCGATCTCCTGAAGCCGGGGCTCCTCCCGGTAGGCCTGGGCCAGATGGGCCCTATAGAGGCTCTCCCGGTCCGAACGGGCCTGCTCCAGCCGCCGCCGGGCGGCGCGCAGGACTTGTGGGCTGTACCCCATGGTTATCCCTCCCGCAGCATTCTGGCGATGGCGGCCTGCTCCTCCGAATCCAGGCGCCGCTCCGTGGACCCGTCCTTCCGGGCGTCTCCGGAGCGCACCTGAGCGCCGGTGTGAAGCCCCGCCTCATGCCAGCGAAGCAAAATCTTGTTCATGTAGTTCCAGTTCAGGCCCCCGGTGTTCAGGCAGGTCCGCTCGTAGGCCATGGTCAGGGCCTCCTGGTCAAAGTCCATGTCCAGCCAGCTCTGGGCGTACCGGGTCTCCGCGGCGGTCAGGCTCCGGCCCCGAATCTGCAAAATGGCCGCCAGCCGGCCAAGCTTACTCTCCCGCTGGTTCTGGGTCTGGATGAAGGCGGCGGCGGCCTCCACCGTGTCGATCCCCGCCTCCGCCCAGGCGTAGGCCTCCTTCTCAATGGTCCGGAGGCTGGGGTTGCGCAGGCTCCCCCGGCGGCGGGCCCGCTCCTTGCAGTAGCACACCAGCACGGAGATCACCTCCGCCGGAAGGCCCAGATAGCGGACAAAGCCCAGGAGAATCTTCAGCTCCTCGGTGTTCAGGCTCCTGCCCAGCAGCCGCTGCACCTCCCCATAGAGGGAGCGGAAGGAAGCGTCCGTATCCATGGCGGCCAGAAGGTCTTGCTCTGTATATCTGGGGCGCTCTCCAGGCATCAGCACCGCCGACTTTTCCTCGGGCCACAGGCCCAGCTGCCGCAGTACCGCCTCCGCCACGCCATATTGGCTCTCCTCCAGGCCCAGGGCCTCCCGAGGGTCGCGCTCGCCGCCGGAGCGGAGGTACAGATATAGAAGGGCCGCGTCGCCGTTGGCGGCGGAGAGAATCTTTTTCAGATCGCCGGATGGAATGTTCAGGGATTCGATATTCATGGCCGCTCCTTACACAGATACCGGAAAGTCAAGTCGCTTAAAGGTAATTATAGCACACATTCCCCCCGGGCACAACCGGCCCGGGGGGCAGATTTTGGAGAAAAAAGCGGGGAAAAATTTGGCGGGCAACAGGATATTGTGTCTGATAACCGGGAAAAGCCCTATCCCTGCGAAGAAAACAGGGGGCGGATCTTCCTCCGGTAGATCCGAATGTAGAGGATCCCCGTCACGATCAGGCTCATGACCTCCGCCACCGGGAAGGCCCACCACACCGCCTGGACCTGTCCCGTCAGGCTCAGCAGATAGGCCACCGGCAGCAACACGATCATCTGGCGGCAAAGGGAGGTGATGGTGGAGTAGATGCCCACCCCCAGGGCCTGGAAGGAGGCCCCCAGGGCGATGCACACCGCCGCCAGGGGGAAGTGGACGCTGATGATCCGCAGGGCGCTGCGGCCGATGGTCCGGAAGCTCTCCGAAGGCTGGAAAATATCCATCAGCAGGTCCGGGAAGAATTGGAACACCAGCAGCCCCACGGTGGTGATGCACAGGGCCGTGGCCACCGTGCGTTTCAGCGTCGCCGTGATCCGCTCCGGCTTCCTTGCGCCATAGTTGAAGGCCACGATGGAGATGGCGGCGTTGTTCAGGCCGAACAGGGGCATGAAGAAGAAGCTCTGGAGCTTGTAGTAAATTCCAAAGACGCCGGCGGCGGTCTCCCCCACCCCTTCAAAGCCCAGCAGGATCTGGTTCATGGAGAAGTTCATCACGGAGCCGATGGCCATCATCACTACCGAAGGAATGCCCACGGTGAGGATGGGCCGCACCACGGCCCACTTGGGCCGCAGGAAGCTCAGGCTGAAGCGGATGTCCGAATTGAACCGGAAATTGAAGAACACCGCCATGGCCGCCGCCACCCACTGGCCGATCACCGTGGCCACCGCCGCCCCGGCGATGCCCATGGCGGGGATGCCGAACCAGCCGAAGATGAACACCGGGTCCAGAAAAATGTTGATCAGCGCCCCGGTGCCCTGGGTGAACATGGTGTACACCGTGCGGCCGGAGGCCTGGAGCAGCCGCTCAAAGAGGATCTCCACAAAGACGCCCAGGGTAAAAATGCAGCAGATGGAGGTGTAGGCGGTGCCGCCCTCCACCGTCTCCGCCACCTGGGACTGCATGGCATAGTAGGGCCGGGAGCCCAGGAAGCCGAAGGCCATGAAGACCAGGGTGATGATGGCCGTGAGAAAAATGCCGTTTCCGGCGGCCCGGCTGGCCCGCTCCCGGTTCCCCTCCCCCAGGGACTTGCTCAGCAGGGAGTTGACGCCCACGGCGATGCCGGTGGCGAAGCCGATCTGCATGTTCTGCACGGGGAAAGCCAGGCCCAGGGCGGTGACGGCGCTGTCGTTGATCCGGGAGACGTAGATGCTGTCCACCACGTTATAGAGGGCCTGGACCAGCATGGAGGCGATCATGGGCAGGGCCATGGTCAGCAGCAGCCGGCCTACCGGCATGACGCCCATCTTGTTTTCATCCAAAGAGTGATCGTTTCTGCTCATAAAAATAATGCTTCCTTGTAAAAAATGGGAATGAAGTTACGCAGGAAAAAGGCGCCGCCCACCGGCGGCGCCTTTGGGTCGGTATGGATTTACAGATACTGCTTGATGCCCTCGGGAGCCTGGGCGGGGTCGTCGGAAATGGAGACGGTGATCTCCATGCTGTTGGCCTGGGCAAAAGCGGCGCACCAGGTCAGGAACGCTTCGGCGCATGCCCGGTCGGAGCCGATGATCTTATACAGGCTTTCAATGTAAACATGGGTGATGTCGAAGTTCCCGGCGTGGAGACCGCTCAAAAAGCCCTTGAGCTGGTCGGCGTTGGAAATGGAATACTCCTTGGCGTCCACCAGACGGACTCGGTAGCTCAGATCGTAGGTCAGCTTGCGGCCATACTCAATACACACCACGTCGCCGGTAGCGGAGGCGACGGTCTCGTTGATGGAGGCGATCAGCTTCTTGGTCTTACCGGAACCCTTCAGGCCCATAATTACATGTATCATTGGACAAAATCCTCCTTTGCAGTACGCACACGGGCGTTACCGACATTTTAACAGGAAACGGCGGATTTTGCAACCCCCTTTTCCTGGCAAAATCAGTTTTCGTAGCCGGGCTTGCCCAGCAGGTGGAACATATTCCGCTTGTAAAGCTCCACGCCGGGCTGGTTAAAGGGATTGACCCCCAGAAGGTACGCCGAAATGCCGCAGGACAGCTCCAGGAAATAGAACATCTCGCCCAGCTTGGGGTAGTCCAGCTTGCCCATGTCCATGGTGATCACCGGCACGCCGCCGTCCACATGAGCGGCCACGGTGCCCAAAAACGCCTGCTCGTCCACAAAGGAGAGGGTCTTGCCCTCCAGATAGTTCAGGCCGTCCAGATTCTTGTAATCGGAGCCCACCACCGCCTCCTGGACCGGGGGCGCGAAGCGCACCATGGTCTCGAACAGATTCCGCTGGCCCTGTTGGATCATCTGGCCCAGGCTGTGCAGATCGGCGGTCAGCTCGGCGGTAGCGGGGAACAGGCCCTTGCCGTCCTTGCCCTCGGACTCGCCGAAGAGCTGCTGCCACCAGCCGCCGAACATCTTGAAGCCCGGCTCGAAGGACTCGAACAGCTCGATGGCCTTGCCCCGGCGGTAGAGCAGGTTCCGCACGGCGGCATACTGCCAGGCGGGGTTCTCAAAGGAGCGGATGTCGTAAATTTTCTGGGACTGGGCGGCCCCGGCCATGATGGCGTTGATGTCCATTCCCGCCACAGCCATGGGCAGCAGGCCCACGGGGGTCAGTACCGAGTACCGGCCGCCCACATCCGGCGGGATTACGAAGGTCTCCCAGCCCTCCTCCTGGGCCATTTGCCGCAGAGCGCCCTTGGAGGGGTCGGTGATGGCGTAGATCCGCTTCTTGGCGGCCTCGGTGCCGTACTTCCGCTCCAGCATCCAGCGCAGAGCCCGGGTGGCGATGGCGGGCTCGGTGGTGGTGCCGGACTTGGAGATGATGGCGATGGAGAAATCCTTGCCCTCCAGCAGGCGGCACAGCTCGTTCCACGCCCGGGTGGACAGGCCGTTGCCGGCGAAGAAAATCTGGGGGTTGCCCTTTCCCTTGCCGATGTTGTGGTTCACGCCCTGCATCAGCTCGATGGCGGCCCGGGGGCCCAAGTAGCTGCCGCCAATGCCGATGACCACAAACACGTCGGAGTCCGCCCGAATCCGGGCGGCGGCGGCGGAAATGCGGCGCATTTCCTCGGTGGGTTCGGCGGTGGGCAGGTGGAGCCAGCCCAGGAAGTCGTTACCGGCGCCGGAGCCGTCCATCAGCGTCTGGTGAGCGGCGGCGACCTCCTTCTCCATGGACAGCAGATCGGGCAGGGACAGCTGGCCCCAAACATTGGATATATCGACTTTGATCATGGCAAATCATCCTTTCCGTTTTTTCGGTTCGCTTATGTATATGTTACTCCAAAATCGGCGCAAACGCAAGGGGGGCTGGAAAAGTTTCAAAACTTTTCAAAATTTTTCCAGCTCCCTATGGCTTTTTTCGCCGGACGGCGGTATAATAAGAACGCTTATCAACCCATTGGGAGGAAACAAACCTATGAAATACGGCTTCGGCGTGGATCTGGGCGGCACCACCGTCAAGATCGGCTTTTTCAACGAGCGAGGCGTCATGCAAGGCAAATGGGAGATCCCCACCCGGACTGCGGAGCGGGGCCGGCACATCCTGCCGGACATCGCCGCCTCCATCCGGCAGCATCTGGACAAAACGGGGATCCCGGACAGCGACATTTTGGGCATCGGCATCGGCGTTCCCGGGCCGGTGGACCCCAAGGGCAACGTCAATAAGTGCGTCAACCTGGGCTGGGGGGTGTTCAATCTCCATCAGGCCCTCTCGACCCTGACGGGCTTCCCTGTCAAGGGCGGCAACGACGCCAACGTGGCAGCCCTGGGCGAATACTGGATGGGCGGCGGCATGGGCTCCAGCAACATGGTCTTCGCCACCCTGGGCACCGGCGTAGGCGGCGGGATCATTATCAATGGGGAGCTGATCCACGGCTACCATGGCTCCGGCGGCGAGATCGGCCACATCGTCCTGGACAAGAACGAGCCCGAGGCCTGCGGCTGCGGCAAGCACGGCTGCGCCGAGCAGTACTGCTCTGCCACCGGGGTGGTCCGGGTGGCCGAGCGGTATCTGGCGGCCCATCCCGAGCCCTCCGCCCTGCGGGACATCTTCCCCCTGACCTGCAAGGACGTATTCGACGCCTCCGCCACCGGCGACCGGGTCGCCGCCGCCATTCTGGAGCAGGTCTACGACTATTTAGGCCAGTTCCTGGCGGATATCTGCTGCGTCATTGACCCGGAGGTGGTGGTCCTGGGCGGCGGCGTCAGCAAGGCCGGCCTGCCCCTGCTGGACGGGGCCCGGCGGTACTTCAACAAGTATGTGTTCCACGCCGCCAAGGGGGCCCGGTTTGCCCTGGCCTCCCTGGGCAACGACGCCGGGACCTACGGGGCCTTCAAGCTGGCCCTCAACGAATTTGGAAAAGATTAAGGAGGAAATCAAATGTACTGCTATCGCCAGCTCACTTCCGATCTGTACTGGGTGGGCGCCAACGACCGGCGGCTGGCCCTGTTCGAGGGCGTGTACTCCGTCCCCCGGGGCGTGAGCTACAATTCCTACGTCCTGCTGGACGAAAAGACGGTCCTGTTCGACACCGTGGACAAGGCCGTTGGAAAGGTCTTTTTTGAGAACGTGGAGCAGGTCCTCTCCGGCCGGGACCTGGACTATGTCTTCGTCCACCACATGGAGCCGGACCACTCCGCCACCCTCGCCGACATTCTGCTCCGCTATCCCGGGGCGAAGATCGTCTGCAACGCCGCCACCCGGAACATGATGAAGCAATTCTTCTCCTTCGACGTGGACAGCCGCTGGGTGGAGGCCAAGGAGGGGGAGGTCTTCTCCACCGGCCGGCACAATTTCTGCTTCGTCAAGGCCCCCATGGTCCACTGGCCGGAGGTCATGGTGTCCTACGACACCACCGACGGCATCCTGTTCTCCGCCGACGCCTTCGGCACCTTCGGCGCCCTGAACGGGGCTATCTTCGCCGACGAGGTGGACTTTGAGCGGGACTACCTGGACGAGGCCCGGCGGTACTACACCAACATTGTAGGCAAGTACGGCACCCAGGTCACGAACCTTCTAAACAAAGCCTCCCTGCTGGACATCCAGCTGCTATGCCCCCTCCACGGCTTCGTCTGGCGGCGGGACATCGGCTCCTTCGTCAGCAAGTACCTGTCCTGGGCCAGCTACACCCCGGAGGAGACCGGCGTGATGATCGCCTACGCCTCCGTCTACGGCAACACGGAAAACGCCGCCGAAATTCTGGCGGTGAAGCTCCGGGAGCGGGGCATCCCCACGGTGATCTACGACG
>CANRHF010000087.1 GCA_947630345.1 uncultured Oscillospiraceae bacterium
CTCGCCGTCCGCCTGGAGGGGGATGCCAACGACTACTTCGGCAAGGGCCTTTCCGGCGGCAAGCTGGCGGTCCGTCCCCCCAAAGCGGCCCGGTTCCCCGCCGGGGAGAATATCATCATCGGCAACGTGGCCCTCTACGGCGCCACCTCGGGGGAGGCCTACATCTCCGGCGTGGCGGGGGAGCGGTTCTGCGTCCGCAATTCCGGCGCCACGGCGGTGGTGGAGGGCGTGGGGGACCACGGCTGCGAGTATATGACCGGCGGCTTTGTGGCGGTGCTGGGCAAGACCGGCAGCAACTTCGCCGCGGGCATGTCCGGGGGCATCGCCTACGTCCTGGACGAGGAAAACCGGCTCTACCGCAACCTGAACAAGGACATGGTACTCATCGAAAAGCTGGAGGAGGAGGACGTCCGGCAGCTGCGGCAGATGCTGGAAAACCACCTCCGGGAGACCGGCTCGGAAAAGGCGGCGGCGATCCTGGCGGACTTTTCGGGCTTCGTCCCCAAATTCAAGAAGATCATCCCGACAGAATACAAGCGCCGCCTGGCGGCGGGATAGGAGGAACGGAGCATGGGAAAACCCACGGGTTTTTTGGAATATTCCCGGGAGGTGGGCCCCACCGTCCCGCCCCTGGAGCGAATCGGCAATTTTCAGGAGTTCCACGCGCCCCTGCCCCCGGCCCGGCAGCAGCGCCAGGCGGCCCGGTGCATGGACTGCGGCGTGCCCTTCTGTCAGGCCGGGGAGCTGATCGGCGGTATGGCGTCCGGCTGCCCGCTGCGCAATCTGTGCCCGGAGTGGAACGACCTGGTGTACCTGGGCAACTGGAAGAAGGCCTATGAGCGGCTGGCCAAGACCCACAGCTTCCCGGAGTTCACCTGCCGGGTGTGCCCGGCCCTGTGCGAGGCGGCCTGCACCTGCGGCCTGAACGGCGAGCCGGTGTCCACCCGGGAAAACGAGCGGGCCATCATCGAGACCGCCTTCCAAAACGGCTGGGTGGTCCCCCAGCCCCCGGCGCTGCGCACCGGGAAGCGGGTGGCGGTGATCGGCTCCGGACCGTCGGGCCTGGCGGCGGCCATGGCATTGAACCGCCGGGGCCATACGGTGACGGTGTTTGAGCGCCACGACCGGATCGGGGGCCTGCTGCGCTACGGCATTCCCAACATGAAGCTGGACAAGAAAATCCTGGACCGGCGGATCGCCCTGATGGAGGCGGAGGGCGTGGTGTTCATCCCCAACGCGGAGGCGGGGATCGACCCCGACGCCGAGACGCTGCTCTCGGCCTTCGACCGGGTGCTGCTGTGCTGCGGGGCCTCCCAACCCCGGGACGTCACCGCCCCGGGCCGGGAGCTGGGGGGCATCTATTTCGCCGTGGACTTCCTCTCCGCCGTGACCAAGAGCCTGCTGGATTCGGGCCTGCGGGACCGGAAATATCCCCAGGTCCAGGGCAAGGATGTGGTGGTCATCGGCGGCGGCGACACGGGCAACGACTGCGTGGGCACCGCCATCCGCCTGGGCTGCAAATCCGTGACCCAGCTGGAAATGATGCCCTGTCCCCCGGGAACCCGGGGACCGAACAACCCCTGGCCCGAGTGGCCCAAGGTCAAAAAGACGGACTACGGCCAGGAGGAGGCCATCGCCAAATTCGGCCACGACCCCCGGATCTACCAGACCACAGTATCGGCGTTCCTGGGCGACCGCCGGGGCAAGGTCCGGCGGCTGCGACTGGTGAGTCTGGAGCCGAAGGCCGACCCCGCCACCGGCCGGACCGTCATGACCCCGGTGCCCGGCTCGGAGCGGGAGATCCCCTGCGGGACGGTGCTGATCGCGGCGGGCTTTCTGGGCTGCCAGAGAAGCGTGGCGGAGGCCTTCGGCGTGGCGGTGGACGGCCGGGGCAACGTGGAGAGCCGGGACTATCAGACCTCCCATCCCCGGATTTTCGCCGCCGGGGATATGCGCCGGGGCCAGTCCCTGGTGGTCTGGGCCATTCGGGAGGGCCGGGAGGCCGCCCGGGCGGTGGACGCCTCCCTGATGGGCTACAGCAACCTCTAAGGAGTACTTATCAGCCCCATGCAGGCGGCAACTTTCGTCGATTGGCATAGAATGGTGTCGGGAGCGGGCGATTTTTCCGTTCCTCGTGATTCGTACAGGCCAAGGAAGGACGAAAGGAGCGGGGTTGATGCACCAGTATTTTCACACGGTGTTCGGATTTTGTCTCTGGGACGCGCTGGCCCTGGGGGTGCTGGCCGCCATCGTGGCGGTGCTGGCGGTCCATGCAGCGGCCCGGCGGCGGCGACAGAACAAGCTGGAACAGGAGCTTGAAAAGCGCCGGAAGGAGCAATCCGCCCAAGAGGACCGGCAGGAACCGGAAAGCCGCTGAATCTCTAAGTCCCTGGACCGGGGTTTCCCCGGCCCAGGGATTTCCTTTTCCGTGACGCCATCCCGGGCGGTGGGCGTTTTCCCAAAAAACGGGGTTGCAATTTTGTGAAAGCTGCTGTATAATCACCCCTGGACAATTTAATAATGGGAGAAGAAGTAATGATGTTGTAACGCCGCGAAAAGCGGCGGAAGGAGAATCGCAATGAAAAAGCAAATCCTTGCCCTTTTCCTGGCGGTGGGCGTCCTCGCGGGCTTACTCGGCGGTTGCCGGGAAGCCACGCCCCAGAACTCCACTGCCAGCAGCACAAATGCCCCTTCTTCCCAGGCGCCCCAAAAGGCGGAGATCGCCGTGGGGATCGCCCAGGACCTGGACGATAGTCTTGACCCGTATCAGATGACGGCCGCAGGAACTAGAGAGGTCATGTTCAACGTCTTTGAAGGGCTGATAAAGCCCGACAGCCAGGGGAATTTTGTCCCGGCGGTGGCGGTATCTTATGCCGTTTCCACCGATGGCTGCACCTACACCTTCCCTTTGCGGGAGGGCGTGACCTTCCACAATGGGAAGGAATGCACCTTTGAAGACGTGCTCTATTCCTTCCAAACCTGCGCCGCCGTCACGGTCAATTCTTCCGTGGCAGCGGCGCTTTCCAATGTGGCGGACATCCGGGAGGAGGACGGCGGCGTGGTGATCACCCTGACGGCGCCGGACCCGGACTTCCTCAGCATGGCCGCCAGCGTCTACATCGTGCCCAAGGACTATGACGGCCAGGCCACCGACCCGGTGGGCACCGGCCCCTTCCGGTTCGTCTCCCGGAGCATCCAGGAGAACGTGATCCTGGAGCGGTTCGACGGGTACTACGGCGCGAAACCCGCCCTGGAGCGGGTGACCTACCGGATCTTCTCCGACGGCAACGCCCTGTTCACCGCTCTGAACAGCGGCGCCCTGGACCTGGTGGCCCATCTGACTGTGGACCAGGTGGCGAGCCTGACCAACGGCTACCGGATTTTGGAGGGGACCATGAATCTGGTCCAGGCCATGTACCTGAACCACGCCAAGGAACCCTTCGACAACGAGCTGGTCCGCCAGGCCCTGTGCTACGCGGTGGATGTGGACGCCATGCTGGCCCTCACCGCCGACGGCCACGGCGCCAAGGTGGGCTCCTCCATGTACCCGGCCTTCGGCAAGTACTTTGACCCCGCTTTGGCGGACCGCTATCCCCACGATGCGGAGAAGGCCAAGGCCCTTCTGGCCCAGGCCGGCTATCCCGACGGCTTTTCCTTCACCCTCACGGTGCCCAGCAACTATGCCCCCCATGTGGACACGGCCACGGTGATCGTGGAACAGCTGAAGGAAGTGGGGGTGGAGGCCAAGCTGGAGCTGGTGGAGTGGGAGACCTGGCTCTCCGAGGTCTACGCCGGCCGGAATTTCGAGGCTACCCTGGTGGGCTTTGACGCCAGCACCCTCACCGCCTCGGCCATGCTGGCCCGGTGGGTTACCGGCGACGGGAAGAACATGATCGGCTATTCCAACCCGGACTACGACGATGCCTACGCCGCCGCCCGGGACCCGGCCCACACCGAGGAGGAGCAGACCGCCTATTACCGGCAATGCCTGGAAATTTTGAGCGACACCGCCGCCAACGTGTACCTGCAGGACCTGGCGGATTTTGTGGCCATCAATCCGGCGCTGACGGGCTACGCGTTCTATCCCCTGTATGTCATGGATATGTCCACATTGTCTTTTCAGTAAGCAATAGAAAGGAGGCTTCGGCGTGAAGACCCTGTTTTCCAAATGCGCGGCTCTCATTATTACATTGTTCCTGGTCTCCGCCCTGGCTTTCTTTGCCTTTGCCCTGATCCCCGCCGACCCCGCCACCACCATGCTGGGCTCCGAGGCGACCCCGGAGGCGGTGGCGGCGCTGCGGGCCCAGCTGGGCCTGGACCGGCCCCTGCCGGTGCGGTATTTTGAATGGCTGACAGGCTTCCTCCGGGGGGACCTGGGGGAGAGCTACCTCTACCGCATGGAGGTGGGGCAGATGCTCTCCGGTAAGCTCGCGGTGTCGGCCCTGCTAACGATGCTGTCCTTCCTGCTGACCGTGGCGCTGTCCATCCCCCTAGGGGTGCTGGCGGGAAGTGTGCGGAACCGGTATTTCGACGCCGCCGCCGTGGGCCTGAACCAGCTGGTGATGAGCGTGCCCCCCTTTTTCCTGGGAATCCTGGCCTGCTATGGGCTGGGCATCGTCCTGAAATGGTTCACCCCCGGGGCCTATGTGTCCCCGGAGAAGGATTTTTGGGGCTGCGTCCGGTATCTGATCTTCCCGGCGCTGTCCATCGCCATTCCCCGGTCCGCCATGGCGGTGAAGCTGCTGCGCAGTGCCATCCGGGACCAGCTGGGGCAGGACTATGTCCGCACCGCCCGGAGCCGGGGGGCCTCCGAGACCTCCATTTTGCTCCGGCAGGTGCTGCGCAACGCCCTGCTGCCGGTGATCACCTTTTTGGCGGTGTCCCTGGCGGAGATCATGACCATGAGCATCCTCATCGAGCAGGTTTTCAGCATCCCCGGGGTGGGGCAGCTGCTGCTGTCCAGCGTGTCCAACCGGGACTATCCGGTGGTGCTGGCCATCGTCATGCTTTTGGCCGCCTGGATCGTTACCATCCACTTCCTGGCGGATCTGCTGACCCGGTTGGCCGATCCCCGGGTCCGGCTGGGATAGGGGGGCAGGCATGAAGAAAAAGAGAAACCCCATGCTCCTGTTCGGCGGCGCTATCAGCCTGCTGACGGTGGGCGCCGCCCTCCTGGGCGCGTTTTGGACGCCCTATAACCCCACGGCGGTGAGCGCCGCGGAGAAATTCTGCCCGCCCTCCCTTGTCCACCTGCTGGGCACCGACAATTTTGGCCGGGATGTGTTCAGCCGGGTCCTCCAGGGTATGGGGGCCAGCCTGCTGATCGCCGCCTGCGTGGTGGCCATCGGCTGCCTGCTGGGCGCCGCCATTGGCTGCCTGTGCGGCTATTTCGGCGGCCCGGCGGACTTCCTGCTGACCCGGCTGTGCGATGTGGTCACCGCCTTCCCCTCGGTGCTGCTGGCCCTGGTGGTGGTCAGCCTGGCGGGCCGGGGGACGGTTCAGATCGTCCTGGCCCTGGGGGTGCTGTTCATCCCCAGCTTTGCCCGGCTGGTCCGGGGGGAGGCGGCCCGCTGCCGGGACGCCAGCTACATTCAGAGCGCCCGGCTCATGGGCGTCTCCCATGGCCGGATCCTGCTGGCCCACATCCTGCCCAATCTCAAAGGAGTGCTGGTGCCGGCCATCGTCATCGGCTTTAACAACGCCATTTTAAGCGAGGCCAGCATGAGCTTTCTGGGCCTGGGGGTGCAGCCCCCCTTCCCCAGCCTGGGTTCCATGCTCTCCGACAGCCAGACCTATCTGCAGCTGGCCCCCTGGTACGCTTTCAGCGCCGGGGCGGCCATTGCCCTGCTGATTTTGGGATTCAGCCTGCTGGGAGAGGGGCTTCAGCGCCGCCGCCGGGCATAAGGAGGGAGCGTATGCTGCAAGTTGAGCATCTTTCGGTCCGATTCCCAGGCAGGTCGGCTACTGCGGTGGAGGATGTGAGCTTTTGCCTAAACCGGGGGGAAATCTTGGGCCTGGTGGGGGAGAGCGGCAGCGGAAAATCCGTCACCGCCCAGTGCCTGGCGGGGCTGCTGCTTCCCGACGCGGAGGTAACAGGCTCTATTCGCCTGGATAGTCAGGAACTGAACGGGGCATCCCCCGTCCAGCTTCGGGCCGTCCGGGGGAAGGAGGTGGCCATGGTGTTCCAGGAGCCCATGACCAGCCTGAACCCGGTGCTGCGGGTGGAGCGGCAGGTGGAGGAGGCTCTTCGGATCCACACCCACCTGAACGCGCGCCAGCGCCGGGACAGAGCCCTGGCCGCCATGGCGGAGGCGGAGCTGCCGGACCCGGCGGCCCTGGGCCGCCGCTATCCCCACCAGCTCTCCGGGGGCCAGCTCCAGCGGGCGATGATCGCCGCCGCCCTGGTGTCGGAGCCCAAGTATTTGCTGTGCGACGAGATCACCACCGCCCTGGACGTGACGGTGCAGGTCCAGATTTTGGACCTGCTGGGAAAGCTTTCCCGGGAGCGGAATATGGGGGTGCTGTTCATCAGCCACGATCTGCGCCTGGTGAAAAAGCTCTGCCACCGGGCGCTCGTGATGCGCGGCGGCAGGATCGTGGAGACCGGCACCGTGGAGGAGCTGTTCCAGGCCCCCAGGGAGGCGTATACCCGGCGGCTTTTGGACGCCATTCCCACCCGGGACAGCAAGCTGCGATAAGGAGGAGCCATGCGTATCTTGGAAGTGGAGGGCCTTTCGGCCTGGTATACCCAGGGGCGGACCCGGCAGCCGGTGCTACAAGACGTGACCTTCTGCCTGGACCGGGGGGAGGTCCTGGGCCTGGTGGGGGAGAGCGGCAGCGGAAAATCCACCCTGGCCCGGTCGATTTTGGGCCTGCACCGGGACTGGGAGGGCCGGGTGCGGCACTATACCCCCCGCCCCCAGATGATCTTTCAGGACCCCTACCGCAGCCTGAACCCGGCCCACACTCTGCTCTGGACTCTGACCGAACCCCTCCGGGCCGCCGGGGTCCCCGCCGCTGCGCGGCGGGAGCGGGCCATGGCGCTGCTGGACCGGGTGGGTCTGGCGCCGGAGCTGGCCCGCCGCTATCCCCAGGAGCTCTCCGGGGGCCAGCGCCAGCGGGTGGCCATTGCCGCGGCGGTGATCGCCCGCCCCGGTCTGGTGGTGGCGGACGAGCCGGTGAGCGCCCTGGACGTGACGGTGCAGCGGCAAATTTTGGAGCTGCTGATGGACCTCAAACGGGAGTACGGCTTTAGCTGCCTGTTCATCAGCCACGACCTGGGGGTGATCTACCAGATCTGCGACCGGGTGCTGGTGATGGAGAGGGGCAAAATCGTGGAGGAAAACGACACCGACGCCCTCTTTGCCGCGCCCAAGCATCCCTTCACCAAAAAGCTGCTGGAGGCAGCGGAATAAAATTGCCGCCGGGCTTGCCCGACGGCGATTTTTGGTGGTTTTTGTCAGACGGCGTTCAGGATGCCGATGAACACCGGCAGGTTGGTTTCGCTGTGGATGATCATGTAGACGAAGGGCCGGTCTAACTGGACGGATTTGTAGCCGTTCGGGTCCAGGGCGCCGGCGTCCATCATCACCGCTGTGGCGGCCCCGGCTCGGGTGCCCATGGCGGTGAGGGTCAGGCTGGTCTTGTGGACCACCTGGCCGATGTAGAGGGGCATGGGGCTCATGTGGGAAAAGTCCGCCTGCTCCGCCTCGAAGGCGTCGGGCATCCCCATGGCCGCCAGAATCTCCTTCAGGGCGTAGTCTCCCTCCACCTGGAACATGGGCAGGCGCAGATCCACGCTGGCCTCCTGCGCCCCCTCCAGCAGGGCCTGGAGCGCCTCCCCGTCCAAACCTGCAAGCACCTCCTCCGCTTTGACGCCCTCTTTGGGCAGCAGCGCCACGAAGGCAAAGCCCCCGTCGGCATAGTCCTTCCGGAAGCCGGTTGCCAGCTGGTTTTCCAGGTAGACCGACTCCGACCCGTACAGGAAATCCGTCTCCTTCACCGTCCCGTCCGCCTGGGTGAAGTCGGCGGGGCCGATCTGGTCCTCCCGGAAGGGATCCATCCACTCCG
>CANRHF010000088.1 GCA_947630345.1 uncultured Oscillospiraceae bacterium
GGCGGGATCGAGAAGGCCTCCGCCAATCTGGTGGCCTACGATAAGACCGAAGTGCTGGAACCCGGTCAGTCTGAGACGGTTCACATCTCTATCAAGGCCGAGGACATGGCCTCCTTCGACACCTACGGCCACGGCTGCTATGTGTTGGAGAAGGGCGACTATGTCATTTCCATCAATTCCGATTCCCACAATGTTCTGGATTCTGTCACCTATACCGTGGCGTCCGATATCGTCTACGATGAGAGCAATCCCCGCTCCAGCGACAAGTCCGCCGCTACTGTAGCGTTTGACTATGTGGAAGGTCAGGGCGTGGAGTATCTGTCCCGCGCGGATGGGTTTGCAAACTATGCCTCCGCCACCGCGGCCCCCACGAACTTCACCATGCCTGCGGAGGATAAGGCCAACTTCATCAATTCCTCCAACTATGACCCCTCCGCCAGCAACAACCCGAATGACGTGATGCCCAAGACCGGGCAGAAGAACGGCCTGACGCTGGCCGATCTGCGGGGCGCGGACTATGACGATCCTCGCTGGGAGACCCTGCTGGATCAGATGACCATTGAAGAGATGGCCAACCTGTCCGGCGTCTGCGGATACCAGACCGCCGAGATCGAGAGCGTGGGCAAGGTATCCACAACGGATGTGGACGGCCCCCAGGCGGTCAACAACAGCTTTACCGGCGTCGGCTCCATCGCGTTCCCCGCCTGCGTCATGACCGCCTGCACCTGGAACACCGATATGGCCTATCTGTACGGTGACGGCATGGGCAGGATGGCAGATGAGATGCAGATCACCGGCTGGTATGCCCCTGGCGTCAACATCCACCGCTCCGCGTTTGAGGGCCGGAGTACCGAGTATTTTTCCGAGGACGGTTATCTGACCGGTATGCAGGCGGCGCAGGCCGTCAACGGCGCGGCGGAGCATGGCGTATACGCCTATTTGAAGCACTTCGCGCTGAACGAGCAGGAGACCAACCGTGACGCCATGCTCACCACCTGGGGCAACGAGCAGTCCATCCGTGAGATCTATCTGCGGAGCTTTGAGGTTGCCATCAAGAACAGCGAGGCGCACGCGGTCATGTGTTCCCACAACTATGTGGGCCCGCTGTGGTCCGCCGCTTCCCCCGCGCTGGTCACCACGGTCCTCCGGGATGAGTGGGGCTTCCAGGGCTTCGCGCTGACAGACTACTTCCTGGGCAACGGCTACATGAACGCCGACGAGGCGGTCCGCGCCGGCACGGACGGTATGCTGCTGGCGTTCGACCGGGGCGTCAATATGGTGCAGGATTGCACCAGCGCCACCTCCATTCTGGCCCTGCGGCGCGCCAGTAAGAACATCCTGTTCACCACGGTGAACAGCCGCGTCTATGAGGAGGAGAACCTCCATCCCGGCATGCAGCCCTGGGTCAAGGCTGTGATCGCCATCGATGTACTCGTAGCAATCATTCTGCTTGTCGCCGAGGTGTTCATCTTCAAGGGCTACAAGAAGCGCAAGAACAAGGCCGCCTGACCTCGGCCTCAGTCCAACCCCGTCCCACCCCTGAGGGGGTGGGGCGGAATTGGGCTTTTTGGAGTATCATGAGCGGAAATATGAAATTATAGAATGGGAGGAGAAGGCATGCGCGCCGCAATCTTGGAGGACGATCCTTCCGCTGCGCAGCGAGTAGTGCAGTATTTTGAAAGATATGCTCAGGAAAAAAAGCAGACGATCCAAACATCCTATTTTCAGACCCCAGGCTCCTTTTTAGCGGAATATAAATCGCAGTATGATCTGATCCTCCTGGACATCCAAATGCCGGGAATGAACGGCATGCGGGTGGCGGAGATGATTAGGAATACAGATGAAAAAGTTCTCATGGTATTTATCACAAGGCTCTCCCAATACGCGATCGAAGGCTACAAGGTCCGCGCGCTGGACTACATTTTGAAGCCGGTATCCTATTTTGACTTTTCCTATATGCTGGACAGAGCGTTTCAGCAGCTCCAGAGCCAGGAGCGGCTGAGCATCGTTGTCAACAACAAATGGGGTTCAAGCCGCATTTTGGTGTCCAGCATCCGCTACATCGAGGTGCAGAACCATAAGCTCTTTATTCACACGGCAGAGGAAACGATAGAGGCATGGGGGGCGCTTACGGCACTGGAAAACGAACTCCCGCCGGGAATGTTCTCACGGGTTAACGCGGGGGTTTCCGTTAATTTGAACGCGGTGGTGAGCGTGACGGGCGAGTCGGTCGTCCTGACCGGTGAGACAATCCCCCTTTCCAGGCGAAAAAAGAAGGACTTTTGTGAAAACCTGGCGCGTTACTTCGGAGGAAAAGGCTATGTTTGACATCTTTACAAACTTCTTTCTTTACAAGGTCGTTTTCATGGTGGAGCTGCTGGCGGCTATGGCGATCTCGACCGCCCATCTTCACCGGCGGGAGAAATTCGCCGGGCGCGTTCTCCTGGCGGTGGCCGGATTGCTGCTTGTGGCATACCTGTTTCCCATCCTGTGGTATAACTCCATTTACGCGTCCTTCCTGTTTCTCTCTCTGTTTGTTCTTACACTGGTCGCCGCGTATTTTTGTTTTGACGAGCCGCTCTATCATATCCTGTTCTGCGGCATTACCGCCTATACAACGCAGCATATCGCGTATGAGACGTTCAATTTTCTCCTGACGATCTCCGGAGTCGCGAATTTTGGGGACATGTACACTGACGCGGTATCTCCGCACATTGGCCTGTTTGCCGTCATGACCTATGCCGTCAGCTATGGCCTGATCTACTGGCTCATCTGGATCATTGTATCGTATTGCTTTCACGGTGAGGATAATCTGGACATCGGCGACAGATGGGCAAAACTGATCCTCTCCTTTGTGATCGTGCTGGTCAACGTGGTGCTGAACGCGGTGTGCGTCTATGGCACCGGCGGGAGCAGGCTTCCCCTGGCGGTCTATGTCGTCATCTACCTGCAAAGTGTTCTGTGCTGTTCCCTGGCGCTGGCGGTCCATTTCGCCCTGCTGTGGCGGGAACAGGAAAAGCGTGAAGTGGTTCGGGTAAAGGAACTGTGGGAGGCAGACCGGGCCATGTACGAGCGCACACAGGAAAGCATCAATCTGATCAATCTGATCAATATCAAGTGCCACGACCTGAAATATCAGATCAGCGAACTCCGGCAGAGGCGGGAGAGCGCCGATGATGACAGCCTGAAGGAGATCGAGGACGCGATCGCGATCTATAACTCCAATATCAAAACCGGGAATCAGGTGCTGGATACGATTTTGGCAGAGCGGAATCTTCAGTGCGAATACGAACACATCCGATTGGTCACCATCGTTGAAGGCGCGGAACTGAACTTTATCTCTCCCAACAATCTGTATTCCCTGTTCGGGAACGCGATTTCCAACGCCATTGAGGCGGTCAAAAAGGTGGACGATGTTGAGAAAAAGCTGATCCATCTTTACGTTTATCGCCGCAACAATATGGTATTTATCCATGTTGACAACTACTGCGCGGAGGAATTTGCGCCAAAAATCGCGAATGGTTTTCCAGAGACGACAAAATCGGACAAGGACAATCACGGATATGGACTGCGATCCATGTATATGATGGCAGAAAAACTCGGCGGCAGCATGGAGTATCACTTGGGCCAGGAGATGTTCCACCTGAATATCTTTATTCCAGTCCCAGGCGTATGACCTTCCGCCGCGCGTTCTGACAATTCCCCCGGCTGCAATCGAAACACTTATCATCCGCCGGGGACTCAGAAAACCCATCTCCAACGATGTGGTTATCCTCATTGCCGTTGATCTGCTTGCGGCGGCAGGGATCGTGGTACTGACGGTCTTTGCGGTCAAGGGCGTGAGACGTGAGCTGGGCAAATCCGGCGGTTCGGCGAAAAAGGCCAAGTGATAACTTCACCCATAAAAGCACAAAGCCCGTGAAAACCTCACGGTTCCCTCCTATCTTCTCTCAACGGAGGAGGCCAGGCCCGAAAGGACCTGGCCTTCTTCCATTCCGCACGATCGAATTCGGAACGCTACCTCCCCATATAGCCCCACGCCGTTTTTTCGCCGAAAGGAGCCGGAAAAACGGCGAAAAATTTATGCACTTTGCGCCGGTACTTTCGGGCGGTTTCCCTTGACATTTTGGAAATTCGTGGTACTATATCAGTAGTAATTTATCGGTATAAAAATACCGATAAAAAAGAAAGGCTGATCCTATGGATACGAAATACCCTTCCGTCACCAATTCTCAGGAGCTGACCGAGGCCATGGCCCGGTGCCGCCAGGCCCAGGCCCGGTTCGCCACTTACACCCAGGAGCAGGTGGACAAGATCTTTCTGGCCGCCGCCACCGCCGCCAATCAAATGCGCCTCCCCCTGGCCAAGCAGGCCGTGGCGGAGACCGGCATGGGCGTGGTGGAGGACAAGGTCATCAAGAATCACTACGCCGCCGAGTATACCTACAACGCCTATAAGCACACCAAAACCTGCGGCGTCATCGAGGAAGACCCGGCCTATGGCATCCAGCGGATTGCCGAGCCTATCGGCCTCATCGCGGCGGTGATCCCCACCACCAATCCCACCTCCACCGCCATTTTCAAGACCCTGATCTGCCTCAAAACCCGGAACGCCATCATCATCAGCCCCCATCCCCGGGCAAAGGAAAGCACCATCGCCGCCGCCAAGGTGGTGCTGGAGGCCGCCGTGGCCGCCGGCGCCCCGGAGAACATCATCGCCTGGATCGACCAGCCCTCTCTGGATCTGACAAACCAGGTCATGCGGGATTCGGATCTGATTTTGGCCACCGGCGGCCCCGGCATGGTGAAGGCCGCCTATTCCTCCGGCAAGCCCGCCCTAGGCGTGGGCGCCGGCAACACCCCCGCCATCATTGACGACTCGGCGGACGTTCTGCTGGCGGTGTCTTCCATCATCCATTCCAAGACCTTCGACAACGGTATGATCTGCGCCTCGGAGCAGTCGGTCATCGTTCTGGACTCCATCTACGACGCGGTGAAGGCGGAATTTGCCGCCAGGGGCTGCTATTTCCTCCAGGGCGACGAGCTGGACAAGGTCCGCCGGACCATCCTGATCAACGGCGCCCTCAACGCCCGGATCGTGGGCCAGAGCGCCCACACCATCGCCTCCCTGGCGGGGGTGGAGACGCCGGAGAGCGCCAAGGTCCTTATCGGCGAGGTGGAGAGCGTAGAGCTTTCCGAGGCTTTTGCCCATGAGAAGCTGTCCCCGGTGCTGGCCATGTACCGAGCCAAGGACTTTGAGGACGCGGTCTCCAAGGCGGAGCGGCTGGTGGCCGACGGCGGCTACGGCCATACCGCCTCGATCTACCTGGACCCGGTGAACCAGCCGGAGAAAAAGGCCCTCTTTGCCGCCCGCATGAAGACCTGCCGGATTCTGGTGAACACTCCCTCCTCCCACGGCGGCATCGGGGACCTGTACAATTTCAAGCTGACCCCCTCTCTGACCCTGGGCTGCGGGAGCTGGGGCGGCAACAGCGTTTCCGAGAACGTGGGCGTCAAGCATCTGCTGAACATCAAAACCGTTGCGGAGAGGAGAGAGAATATGCTCTGGTTCCGTGCTCCCGAAAAGGTCTATTTCAAGAAAGGCTGTCTGGACGTGGCCCTGTCCGAGCTGGCGGGTCACAAGCGGGCATTCCTCGTCACCGACAGCTTCCTGTACCAGAACGGCTACACCAAGCCCATTGAAACCAAGCTGGATCAACTGGGCATCCTGCACACCACCTTCTCCAACGTGGCCCCAGACCCGACGCTGGCCTGCGCCAAGGAGGGCACCGCCCAGATGGCGGCCTTCCAGCCGGACCTGATCCTGGCCATCGGCGGCGGCTCCGCCATGGACGCGGGCAAGATCATGTGGGTCCTCTACGAGCACCCCGAGGCCGACTTCCTGGACATGGCCATGCGCTTTGTGGACATTCGGAAGCGGATCTACACCTTCCCGAAAATGGGGGAGAAGGCGTACTTTGTCGCCATTCCCACCTCCGCCGGCACCGGCTCCGAGGTCACGCCCTTCGCGGTCATCACCGACGAACAGACGGGAGTCAAGTATCCCCTGGCGGACTATGAGCTTCTGCCCAAGATGGCCATCGTAGACGCGGACCTGATGATGAACGCGCCCAGGGGCCTCACCGCCGCCTCCGGCATCGACGCGGTGACCCACGCGCTGGAAGCCTACGCCTCGGTCATGGCCACGGACTTCACCGATGGTCTGGCCCTGCGGAGTTTGAAGCTGGTTTTCGAGAATCTGCCCAAGGCCTACGACAACGGTCCCAGGGAGCCCCGGGCCCGGGAGAACATGGCCCACGCCGCCACCATGGCGGGCATGTCCTTTGCCAACGCGTTCCTGGGGGTGTGCCATTCCATGGCCCACAAGCTGGGGGCTTTCCACCATCTGCCCCATGGCATTGCCAACGCGCTGATGATCGACGAGGTCCTCCGGTTCAACGCCGCCGAGGTCCCGGCCAAGATGGGCACCTTCTCCCAGTACGACCATCCCCACACCCTGGCCCGCTATGCCGAGGTGGCGGACTATCTGAATCTGGGCGGCGGCACCGACGAGGAAAAGCTGGAGAATCTGATCCATGCCATCGACGATCTGAAGGACAAGATCGGCGTCAAGAAGACCATCCGGGACTACGGCATTGACGAGGCCGACTTCCTGGCCCGTCTGGACGAGATGACGGAGCAGGCGTTTGACGACCAGTGTACCGGCGCCAACCCCCGGTATCCTCTGATGAAGGAGATCAAGCGGATGTATTTGAACGCCTACTATGGCGTCCACGAGCAGGTGTAAGGAGGACCAAAAATGGAAAAAACGGTAATTGCCCAGCGGCCCCACAAGCTGATCTATCGGGACGGCGACCGCTGCGTCAAGGCATTTGACGAGACCTTCTCCAAGGCCGACATTCTCAACGAGGCGCTGAACCAGGCCCGGGTGGAGCAGACCGGCCTGGCCATCCCCAAGCTCCTGGGGGTGGAGGTGGTGGAGGGCCGCTGGTCCATCGTGACGGAGTGGATCGAAGGCCGGACCCTGGCCCAGATGATGGAGGAGCAGCCGGAGAAGAAGGAGGAGTATCTGTCCTTCTTTGTGGACCTGCAACTGAAGATGCAAAGCCTGACCTGCCCCTTCCTGAACAAGCTGAAGGAGAAGATGAACGGCAAGATCAGCGCCTCCAAGCTCAGCGCCACCACCCGCTACGATCTGCACATCCGTTTGGAGAGCATGCCCCGGCACAACAAGCTGTGCCATGGGGACTTTAACCCCTCCAACATCATTGTGACGGCGGACGGGACGCCCTACATTCTGGACTGGTCCCACGCCACCCAGGGCAACGCCTCCGCCGACGCGGCCCGGACCTATCTGCTGTTCTGCCTCAACGGCGACCCGGAGGGCGGGCAGCGGTATTTGGAGCTGTTCTGCCGGAAGAGCGACACGGCCATGCAGTACGTTCAGAAGTGGATGCCCATTGTAGCCGCCTCCCAGCTTGTCAAGAGCAACCCCGAGGAGCGGGACTTCCTCCTGTCCTGGGTCGACGTAGTAGAATACCAGTAGCGGCCAGTGGCCGGCGGGCAATGCGCACGAGGTTGTCTATACTCGTTACCCGATTCTTTTTGCCCGGTATCATTACTGCGGGCGCGACAGCGCTCTGGTATCGTTAGCCTTGCCACCAGCCTGGATTCGTTCTTGCGGAGGAATGGGCAAAGATCACGAAAGTGCCAAATAAATAATCATTGTCAAAACCTTGACAATTCTTGACAGCGATACTATAATGGCTTTGGAAAATTCCATACGCTTCAAGTGCCCCCGCCGGCGTCTGGCCTCCGGGGGAGAATAGAGAACCGGGTGGGAATCCCGGACGGTACCGCCGCTGTATGCGCCGGGGCCCGTACTCGTCGGTGAAAGCCGGTCACTGGGAAACTGGGAAGGCAGAGTAGGGG
>CANRHF010000089.1 GCA_947630345.1 uncultured Oscillospiraceae bacterium
TAGTGCCGGGGGGTGGTGAGGACCCGCCCGGACTCCGGCACCGGGGCGTCGATGTTTCGGAAGGACTCGGGGCGGCCCTCCGAGAGGACCTGACGGATGGCGGGCACAATGTCCATGTAGCTGCCGGTGCCCAGAATGCCGTCCACCTCGGGAAGCTCCTTCAGAAACTCCTCCCGGTAGCGCTGGGTCAGGCAGCCGGTGACTAGAATTTTGCCCACCAGACCCTGCTCCTTCAGCCGGGCCGTGTCCAGGATGCAGTCGATGGCCTCGGACTTGGCGGCGTCAATGAACCCACAGGTGTTGATCACCACCACGTCGCAGCCCTCCGCCTGGGGGCTCAGCTCGTAGCCCGCCTCCTGGACCCGGTACATCATTCCCTCGCAGTCCACCTGATTTTTGGCGCAGCCAAGGGAAATAAAGCCGATTTTTGCCATAAAAAGTTACCTTTCCTTCATGTTTCCGCGGTTCGCTCAATCGCCCCGAGAGAGGCCGTCCAGCGCACGGCGGATATCGCCGTAGCTGTGCCCCCGGCGCAAAAGGGCGTTCACCACCCGCTGGGTCTCCTTTGGGTCGTCATCATCGGGTAGATGGGCCCGGAGATAGGCCTCCAGGGCCTCAATCTGGTCGGGATAGTCCGCCAGAGCCTCGTCCCAGTATTCCCTGGGGATTTGCTTTTCATAGAGGGCCTGCCGGGCCCGGCCCAGGCCGTAGCCCTTGGCGGCACAGCGGGCAACGATCCGGCGGGCTGTCTCCCGGTCATCCACCAGGTTCAGCTCCTCCATCCAGTCCACCGCCTGCCGGGCCTGGTCCGGGTCCTCCCCTTTTTGCACCAGCCGGCGCTCTAAGTCCCGGCGGGACACGTCGGCGGCCGCCACGATCCGCACCGCCCGGTTTTTCGCGGACAGCTCCCCCGCCGCTTTCCGCAGCCGGGCAAACTCCTCCTCCGTCAACTCGCCGCCGGCGGTCAGGGAAAAGTCCGCCACCACCTGGGGATAGAGCCGCAGCACCGTCCCGTCGGAAAATTTCGCGGCGTAACGCCCTGCCCGGTCCGGCGAGGCGGAGAGGGAATCACACTTCATCGTCAAATTCTTCTGCGTTCACCGCCACCGGCTTCTGGGCCGGCTTGGCGGGGGCCTTGGCCCCCACGCCCTGGAGCTTCCACATATTCTCCCGGACCTGGGCCTCCACCTTCTCGGCCACCTCGGGATTGGCCTGGAGATAGTCCTTGACACTGTCCCGGCCCTGGCCGATCCGCTCGTCCCCCATAGAGAACCAGCTTCCGCTCTTCTGGATGATCTCCAGCTGCACCGCCAGATCCACCAGCTCGCCCCATTTGCTGATGCCCTGACCGTAATAAATGTCGAAATACGCCTCCCGGAAGGGCGGGGCGACCTTGTTCTTGACCACCTTGACGCGGGTTTTGTTGCCGATGATGGCGGTGCCATCCTTGATGGTCTCCACCTTCCGCACGTCCAGACGGACGGAGGCGTAGAATTTCAGAGCGTTGCCGCCGGTGGTGGTCTCGGGGTTGCCATACATGACGCCGATCTTCATACGAAGCTGATTAATGAAGATTACCACGCAGTTGGTCTTGGAAATGCTGCCAGCCAGCTTCCGCAGGGCCTGGGACATGAGCCGGGCCTGGAGGCCCACGAAGGCGTCCCCCATCTCCCCCTCGATTTCCTGCCGGGGGGTCAGGGCCGCCACGGAGTCCACCACCACCGCGTCCACCGCCCCGGAGCGAACCAGGGCGTCGGTGATCTCCAGGGCCTGCTCGCCGGTATCCGGCTGGGACACCAGCATGCTGTCCGTATCCACGCCCAGAGCGGCGGCGTAAACCGGGTCCAGGGCGTGCTCGGCGTCCACAAAGGCCACCTCGCCGCCCATTTTCTGGGCCTCCGCCAGAATGTGCAGGGCCAGAGTCGTCTTGCCGGAGGACTCGGGGCCATAGATCTCGATGATCCGTCCCCGAGGCACGCCGCCGATCCCCAGCGCCGCGTCCAGGGCCAGGGAGCCTGTTGGAATGGCGTCCACATTCATCTCGGGCCGGTCGCCCAGGCGCATCACCGCGCCCTTGCCGTAGGTCTTCTCGATTTGGGCCAGGGCGGTTTGCAGCGCCTTCTTCTTGTCCGCCGCGGGAGCGGGCGCTTCATAATTTGTCTTCTTCGTTGCCATATGCTTAGGTTCCTTCCTTCCCCTGATATTGGGCGGCAACCGCCCGCAAAATCTCTTGATTGTCCCGGACCATCTCCAGGACGGTATAGCCGTAATCTTCCAGCAGGGCCTGGACTCCGTTCTCCTGGCCCATGCCAAATTCCAGGCACAAGATGCCCCCGGGCTTGAGGGCGGCGCTGTAATGCTCCAGCAGCGCCCGATAGCAGTCCAGACCGTCCGCCCCGCCGTGGAGGGCCAGAGCCGGTTCATAGTCCCGGACGCTGGCGGGAAGCCGCTCCATTTCCTCCGTGGTGACATAGGGAGGATTGGAGACGATCAGGTCGAATTTCCCCAGAAACGGGGGGGCCGGCTTGCGGATATCCGCCTGCACACAGGAGACCCGGCCGGAAAGGTGGTGGAGGGTGATATTTTTCTTCGCCACCGTCAGAGCCTCCCGGGAAATATCCGCCAGCGTCACCCGGGCGTCCTTCACCCGGCTGGCAACCGCCAGGCCGATACAGCCCGAACCGGTACACAGGTCCAGAATTCGGGGGCTTTGGGCCAGAAACAAGGCTTTTTTAATGGCCAGGGAGGTGACAGCGCAGGTATCATCCCGGGGAATCAGCACGTCTTGGTTTACATAAATCTTTAAGCCGTAAAAATCCCATTCCTCCAGCACATAGGCCAGGGGCTCCCCTGCCAGGATCCTGCCCATCTCGTCCTCCAAGGCATGGCAGACCGAGGACGGCGCCACCTCCTCCTGGCGGGCCAGCAGCTCCTCCTGGGTTAGCCCTGTCACATGGCTCAGTAGGTTTCGGGCCAGAAAGGACGCGTCCTGAGGCGTTTCAGTGGGCAGGAACCCGTTTTTCGCCGCCAGGTAGAGCTCCTTCAGCGTCGCTACCAACGGTCCGCCCCCTCCCGCTCCGGAAGCACAGCCTCCAATGCCGCGATGCCCACCTCGATCATGCCGTCGTCCGGCTCATTGGTGGTGAAATTCTGAAACCACATGCCGGGCGCGGTGAGAAGCCGGGTGAGAAAATTGTCGTACCGCCCCACCAGCCGGTTGGCCTCGTAGCTCAGAGACACCACCAGGGGAAGCAGCAGCAGCTTGTACGCGATCATAATCAGTGGATACCAGACGGTCCCCCGCAGGGCCGAAAGTCCCGGCGCCAGCTTGAGCAGCACCGCCGAGGCCACGGAAAACACCAAAATGGACAGGATCATCACCACCAGCAGAAAACTGGTGCCGCAGCGGGGATGCTTCCGGGTCTGCACGCGGACGTTCTCCACCGTCAGGGGCAGGCCCGCCTCGTAGCAGCGGATGGTTTTATGCTCCGCGCCGTGGTAAGAAAAGACCCGCTTCATCTCACCCATCCGGGAGATGAGGATCATGTAGGCCAGGAAAATGACCATGCGGATCACACCCTCGATGAGATTGATCAGGATGGGGCTGGAGATCCAGGGGTCGAAAAAGCTGCCGATGACCATGGGCAGTAAGAAAAACAGCCCTATAGACACCGCCAAGCCCAGCGCCACGGCGATGCCGACCACCGCCTTCTGGAACGCCTCGCTGCCCAGCTTCTTTTCCAGCCATTGGTCAAATTTGGAGGCGGACTCCTCCGTTTCCTCCGGGGAAAGGTCCGCCGAGCGCATCAGCGCCTTCACCCCGGTAACCTGAGCGTCCACAAAATTCACCACGCCCCGGATCAGCGGCCAGCGCAGCGGGGAATTTTTCGGAGGAAGGGAGCGGGCCGTCACCTCCACGTTCAGGCCCTCCGGGCCTCGGGTCACCACGGCGTCCTTTTCCGGTCCCCGCATCAAAATTCCCTCGATCAGGGCCTGTCCGCCAATCATGGTGCGGAATTTCTCCTGGCAGGCCGGGGCGTCACTGGATCTAATCATCAATTCTCCCCTCTCTATTGGGCGGCGGGCAGCCACACCGTCACCAACGTGCCGCCGCCCTGGGCATTTTCCAGGGTCAGGCTGCCGCCGTGCATCTGCACGATCTCCTCGCATACCGCCAGACCGATACCGGTGCCCCGGGCCTTGGAGCTGCCCTTATAAAACTTCATTTTCACCAGCGGAAGCTCGTCCTCCGGAATCCCCGGGCCAAAGTCCCGGATCCGAATGGCCACCCCGCCCTGGTCGGCGGCGATGGACGCCTGAATCCGCTTCCCCTCCCCGCCGTGCTTGGCGGCGTTGTCCAGGATGTTCAAAAAGACCTGGCGCATCCGCTTGGGGTCGCAGGGAATGGCCGGCAAAGGATTGTCGCTTTCCTCGTACTCCAGGACGATCCCTTCGGAGGTCAGGCGGCTGCGGTACATATACACAATATCCTCAAATTCCCCCCGGATATCCGCCTGCTCGATGTTCAGGGTCATCCGCCCGTCCTGCAGCCGGGTGAAGTCCAGCAGCCCCACCACCATTTCGGTGAGGCGCTTGGCCTCCTTTTGAATGATTCGCATCCCCCGCTCCGTCTCCGGATCCAGGGACTCCTCATCCATCAGCGTCTCGCTCCAGCCAGTGATGGCCGTCAGCGGCGTGCGCAGCTCATGAGACAGAGAGGAAATAAAGTCCGCCTGTATTTTCTCGTTCTGGCTGATGGCGGAGGAGAGATCGTTGATGGCCTCCGCCAATTTTCCCAGCTCGTCGTTGTACTTGGTTTGAATTTGAATCCCGTAGCTGCCGCCCGCGATCCGGTTGGCCTTCTGGGTGATCTGGTCCAGGGAATAGAGGACGGACCGCATATACAGGCTCCCGCTGACTGCCGTGGCGGCCGCCACGATGGCCAGGGCCAGCAGGGAAACCACCGCCACCAAGGCGATCTGCCCGTCCATCCGCCGGGTGGAGGTGACATAGCGGAGGACCCCGATAACCTCCCCGTTGCTGTAAATCATGGGACTGGATACCGCGATGATCCGCTCCCCGGTCTCCGGGTCCCGGCCCAAATAGGGGCAGATGCCCCGCGTGCTCACCGCTTCCTGAATCTCCGGCGTGGTAGGGCTGTTCCCTGCCCAGGGGCCGTAGGACGAGGCCACCAGCTGGCCGTTTGCGTTAATAAATTGCAGCTCCAGCTGGTCCTTCTCCTGAAAAGTCTGGGCATAGGAGATGCAGGACTGGTAATAGCCCCCGTAGTCCAGCCGCAGGGCGTCGGAAAAGAACTCTGTGGTGGCCTTGGCCCGGTATCGAAGGTCCGCCTCCATGCCGGCATAGTAGGACAGGGCAAAGGCCGCCGTCACGGCCATGACGCAGGCAAGGCCCAGGGAACACACCACGATCAGTGTCGACGCCAAATACCGCCCCTGGAGGGTGCTGGGCCGCTTTTCCCGGCTCCTGCCAAACATCAGGCGCCCCATTTATAGCCAAAGCCCCAGACGGTGGTGATGTAGGCGGGATTGGCGGTATCGTCCTCGATCTTGATCCGGAGACGGCGGATGTTCACATCCACGATCTTCAAATCTCCCTCATAGTCCCTGCCCCAGACGGCGGAGAGAATGTCCTCCCGGGCCAGAGCCCGCCCCGGATTCTGCATGAACAGCTTCATGATGGCATACTCCACCTGGGTCAGCCGAACCCGGAGGCCGTTCTTTTCCAGGGTGTGATTGCGGGTGTTCATTACAAAGGGTCCCTGGGTCAGAAGCTCGCTCTCCCCCGCCGTGTCCCCGCCCAAGCGGCGGTACAGGGCGTCGATTCGGGCGGTCAGCTCCGCCGGGGAGAAGGGCTTGGTCACATAGTCGTCCGCACCGGTCATCAGGCCTGTGATCTTGTCCATCTCCTGGGTGCGGGCGGTGAGCATAATGATGCCCACCTGTTTATTGGAGACCCGAATCCGGCGACAGACCTCGAAGCCGTCCATATCCGGCAGCATGATGTCCAGAATGGCCACGCCGATGTCCGGGTTCTCCCGAAGGCGGTCCAGGGCCTGCTGGCCTGTGGCGGCCTCGATGGCTTCATACCCCGCCCGGCGAAGATTGATCACCACAAACGAACGGATATTTTCCTCATCCTCCAAAATCATTACCTTTTTCATACTCTTCCCTCTCTACATCTCTCCTGTTTTCCAATCCCGCAGGATCAAATGGAAGCTGTCCATCAGTCCCTGCCGGGTAACGGCGGCGGAATCGGCCTCCAGACGGGCGGCAAAGGTGGTCTGCTCCGCGTGAAGGAGCAAAAACCGGTTTCTGCTTGCCGCCTGGGCATCCCGATCCGCGCCGGAAAAAGCGTAAATCGTAAAAATAAGCTGGGGTTCCTGGGTTTTATCATCTGTCAGGGAAAATTCCCAGGCATCCTCCCGCCGGGCGACCGTCACCCGATCCATCCAGGCGGGGTCTAGGTCCAGATACCATCCCGCTGTGAAATCGTGAAAGGTATAGCGCTTGGTCTTTTCGCTGCCGTCGGGGGCCAGGGCGTACCATCGGATCAGGGATCCTTCCCCATCCGGCTGGCGGGTCAGGATCTGGGGAAGCTCCAGGATCCCGTCGCCGTCGATATCCTCCGCCAGAAGATCGTCACTGCGGAGCGCGCCGCCGGGGGAAACATTCCGCAGCTCCCCGTCCAGGAGCGCGAATACATCGGTGATCAGATTTCCCTCCCCCGCGGAACTGGTGGCGAACACCGCCGGGGTCCCGTCAGTCAAAGCGCCGGTCAGGACCCGGCGGAGCCGGGCGGCAGGGGCGGACATCTCCACACGGTTGGAACGCTGGGCAGTGCCGCCTAAGAAGGTGTAAAGCTCGGCAGTCCCGGGGTCGTTTTCTCCCACTCCGGGGCGGAGAAGCAGCAGCTCCCCGCCGGGCGCGGCGTCCATGGACAGCGTAAGGAAAGCCGAATAGGTGGCGGACAGGAGCCGGGTAGCCTCCCCCTCCATCCAGGCGTAGGCGCTGACAGAGCGGGGCAGCTTGTCGCTGAGCCGCACACCCACCACGATCTCGACCCCGCCTTTGCCGTCCAGCTGGGCATACTCCACCCGGTCAAAGCGCTCTCCGTAGCTCTCCAGGGTCTCGGTGTGGTAAAACCCGCCGTCCCGGCGGTGAAAAATCAGAATGCGGAGAGGCTTCTCCTCCTGGGCCTTGGCAAAGAGCAGGTACTCCTCCTCCCCATCCCCGTCCAGGTCCGCCGCCTGGACCGTCTGCTGGTGCTCCCCGGCGGCGGGGGCGCTGTATTCCAGGCCGGTCATAGCCTGATCGATGGCGGACTGCAGGGCCTGGTCCTCCTGGGAGCGGCGGGGCGGGGCGTACATCTGATCCACCGTCACCAGCGCGCAGCCGGAAAGCAGCAGGGCCAAAAGGAGGGCCCCCAAAAAACGCGGTATTCTTTCCACTTGGGGCACCTCTCCTTCCCTCCGCTTCCGCTTAAAGCGGACGCTTTTTATAGTATAGCACAGATTTCCCAAAAAGGGAAGTTATTTGACAACAACATTCCCATTTCCCAGCACATTTTCCAGCTCTCCCACCAGTCTCCTGTCCAGGCCGCAGCGGGTGCCCCGGCGGATCCGGGTGTCGGCAAAATACACCACCGCCTGGGCATCCCCCGGGAACATATTCAGCATGGCCCGCACCTTCCGCAGCCGGGGGTC
>CANRHF010000090.1 GCA_947630345.1 uncultured Oscillospiraceae bacterium
ACGACCCGCCCACGGCCTTGGCCGCGGCGGTGGTGGGGATGCTGGCGGTCAATCCCATGACGGTGACGAGTATCAGCTTCCAGCTCTCCGTGGGCTGCATGGCGGGGATCTTCCTGTTCTCGGAGCCGCTCCGTACCTGGCTGATGGAGCGGCTGGGCGGGGAGGGCAAGACCCTTCGGGCCCGGCTGGTCCGCTGGCTGGCCGGAGGCGTCTCCGTGACCCTGGGGGCGATGGCCGTGACCACGCCCCTGTCCGCCGCCTACTTTGGGGCGGTGAGCCTGGTGGGGCCTGTGACCAATCTGCTGTGCCTATGGGCGGTGAATCTGCTGTTTTACGCCGCCATGCTCTCCTGCGCCCTGGGCTGGCTCTTTCTGCCGGCGGGGCGGGCGCTGGCATGGCTGGCGGCGTGGCTTGCCAGGTACGTCCTGGGCGCTGCCCGGGTGCTGGCCGCCTTTCCGCTGGCGGCGGTGTATACCGTGAACCCCTACGCTGTGATCTGGCTGGTGGGATGCTATATTTTGCTGGGCGTTTTTCTGCTGCTTCCGCAAAAGAAACCCCTGCTGTTCTCCTGCTTGGGGATCGCGGGGCTGTGCGCGGCGCTGCTGGTCTCCTGGTTCCTGCCCCGGCTGGATCATTTCCGGCTGACGGTCCTGGACGTGGGCCAGGGGCAGTGCCTGCTCTTTCAGAGCGAGGGAAAGACCTATCTGGTGGACTGCGGCGGGGACAATGCCCAGGACGCGGCGGATCTGGCGGCGGACACCCTGCTGTCCCAGGGAATCCGGCGGCTGGACGGGGTGATCCTGACTCATTTCGACGCCGACCACGCGGCGGGGCTGCCCTATCTGCTTACCCGGATCCCGACGAACATCCTGTTTCTTCCGGAGGAAGACCCAGGCTATGGCGCCGGGCAATCCAGCCTGACGGTGGAGGGAAGCTATCAGATTTCCTATGCCGATACCAGGATTTCTCTCTTTCCCGGGGACCCGGCGCTGTCTGACAACGACGGGAGCCTGTGCGTTCTGTTCCAGACAGCCGGGACGGATATTCTTGTCACCGGCGACCGCTCCGCCGCCGGGGAGGCGGCGCTGATGGAGGGCTTTCCTCTGCCGGAGCTGGAGGTGTTGATCGTGGGCCACCACGGCTCCAAGACCTCCACATCCCCGGACCTTTTGGAGGCGACCCATCCAAAGGTGGCGGTGATCAGCGTGGGGGCGGACAATTCTTACGGCCATCCGGCCCCGGAAATTCTGGACCGGCTGTCCCAATTCGGCTGCACCGTCTACCGTACCGACGAGGACGGAACCATTATTTACAGGGGGTGAATCCATGGCAAGGCCCGTTGACGATCCGCTGAACGCTCTGAAAAGGGCGCTGCGGGACAATGCCCCCGCCCGGCTGTATGTTTTTTACGGGGAGGAAGTCTTCCTCCTGCGCCACTATCTGGACCGGCTGAAAAAGCTATTGGTGGACCCGGCCACGGAGGCCTTCAATTACCACCGGCTCAACGGCGAGACCTTCTCCTGCCAGGCTCTCCAGGACGCTGTGGAGGCCCTGCCCATGATGGCGGAGCGCACCTTCGTCTGGGTGGACGAGGTGGATCTGTTCAAGCTGCCGGAGAGCGACCGGGATTTTCTGGGAAACTTGCTCTCCGACATCCCCGACTACTGCACCCTGGTCCTGACCTATGAGACGGTGGTCTGGAAGCCGGACAAGCGGCAAAAGAAGCTGTATGGCGCCCTGGCGGCCGGCCAGATCGTGGAGTTCACCCGGCAGAGCCGGCACGACCTGATCGCCTGGGTGGGCCGGCACTTCGCCTCCCAGGGCAAGCGGATCAGCTCCGACCTGGCGGGCTATCTGGTGGACCTGACCGGGGGCTCCATGACCCTGCTCTCCGGGGAGATCGCCAAGATTTCCGCCTATTCCGGGACGGAGGAGATCGTCAAAAGCGATATCGATGCCGTCACCGAGCCGGTGCTGGAGGCGGTGGTGTTCCAGATGACGGACCTGCTGGCCCAGGGGGCCTATGGCGAGGCGCTGAAAAAGCTCCAGACCCTGCTGCTGATGCGGCAGGAGCCCCTGGCGATCCTGGGGGCGGTGGGGAACCACTTTCGCCGCCTGGGCGCGGCCCGGACCCTGCTGGACAGGGGCATGGGCCCGGGCGAGCTGGCCAAGCTCTATGGGCTGGCGGACTATCCCGCCCGGAAGACTATGGCCGCCGCCGGAAAATTCTCTCCCGCCTTTTGCTCAAAGGCGGCGGAGCTGGTACTGGAGACGGACTACCGGATGAAGACCTCCTTCGACGATCCGGAGCGGCTGCTGGAGCAACTGCTTTTGGAGCTGGCCCAGGAGGGGAAAAATGGTTAGGATTCGGGAGGCCATCGTGGTGGAGGGGCGGTACGACAAAAACGCCCTGGCCCAGATCGTGGACACCCCCATTTTCGTTACCGACGGCTTTCGGATTTTCCACGACCCCCGGCAGCTGGCCCTGCTCCGGGCGGCGGCGGAAAAGCGAGGGCTGATCGTATTCACCGACGCCGACGGGGCGGGCCTGGTGATCCGCAATTATCTGAAGGGCGCGATCAACCCACAGTATCTCAAACACGCCTACACCCCCACCATTATGGGCAAGGAGCGGCGGAAGGCCGCCCCCGGCCGGGCGGGCCTTCTGGGGGTGGAGGGCATGGACCCGGAGACGCTGATTGACGCCCTCCGCCGGGCAGGCGCCACCTTTCAGGAGGGAGCGGCGGCCCGCCAGGGCCTGACCAAGCAGGACCTGATGGCGCTGGGCCTGTCCGGAGGCCCGAACAGCGCCGAAAAGCGGCGTGCCTTGGCCCAAAAGCTGGGCCTGCCGGAAAATTTGAGCAGCAACGCGTTGTTACAGGCCCTGGATTTGCTGATGAGCCGGGAGGAGCTGGCAAAATTGGCCGGGGCCTTGGAGAAGGAACCATGATCGATGTATCGGTAAAGGATCTGACAAAATTTTTCGTCATTGGCGAGAACCTCTTAGACGGCCTGACCTTTCAGGTCCAGGAGGGGGAGCGGGTGGCCATTCTGGGCCGGAACGGCTGCGGAAAGACCACCTTATTCCGCATTCTCACCGGCGAATTGGACTATGACAGTGGGGAAGTTTATGTAAACCCCGACAAACGCCTGGGCCTGATTTCCCAAATCCCCCGGTTCCCGGCTGGGTACACCGTGGAGGAGGTGCTGCGCTCCGCCTTTGTGCCCCTGCTGCGGCTGCGGCGGCGGATGGAGCGGCTGGAAGGGGAGATGGCCGCCGGGGCCACCAAGGAGCAGCTCCGGGAGTACGACAGCCTGGGAGAGCGCTTTGTGTCCGGCGGGGGCTATGACATGGATGTGGAGACGGACAAGGTCTGCAACGGCCTGGGCATCCCCCCGGAGCAGCGGGAACAGGAATTTGACAGCCTCTCCGGCGGGGAGCGGACCCGGGTGAACCTGGCCCGGCTCCTGCTGGAAAAGACGGACATCCTGCTGCTGGACGAGCCCACCAACCACCTGGATCTGAAAAGCGTGGAGTGGCTGGAGGAGTACCTGCTTTCCTTCAAGGGCACGGTGCTGGTGATCTCCCACGACCGGTATTTTCTGGACCGGGTGGCCCAGCGGGTGGTGGAGATCGCCGACGGCCATGGAGAATACTATTCCGGCAACTACACCTTCTACATGGAGGAAAAGCAGGCCCGCTTCAATCTCCAGCTCAAGCAGTACGAGCAGGAGCAGGCCAAGCTGAAGCAGCTGGGCTACACCGTGGAGCGGATGAAGGGCTGGGGCATCAACAACCGCACCCTCTACCGCCGGGCCATGTCCATCCAGCACCGGATGGAGCGCATTGAAAAGACCAAGCGCCCCCAGAAGGAGAAGACCATGCGCGCCTCCTTTGCCCAGCGGGATTTTTTCGGGGACGTGGTGTTCCAGATGAAAAACGTCTCCAAGAGCTTCGGGGACCGGACCCTCTTTTCCGGGGTGGACCTCCGGGTGGAGGGAGGCGAGCGGATCGCCCTGCTGGGGGACAACGGGGCGGGGAAGACCACCTTCCTAAACTGCCTCCTGGGCCAGGAGCCTTGCCAGGGGAAGATTCAATTCGGCCCCACGGTCAAGTGGGGGTACCTGCCCCAGATCATCCACTTTTCCCACCCGGAGCGGAGTCTGTACGACACCATGCTCTATGAGAAAAACTGCACCCCCCAGCAGGCCCGGGACCGCCTGGGCGCCTTCCTGTTTCAGGGGGAGGACGTATTCAAGGCCGTGGGCAACCTGTCCGGCGGGGAGCAGTCCCGGCTGCGGCTGTGTATGCTCATGGACGAGAAAATCAATCTGCTGATTTTGGACGAGCCCACCAACCACCTGGACATCGCCTCCCGGGAGTGGGTGGAGGCGGCCATCGAGGAATTTGAGGGGACGTTGCTATTTGTGTCCCACGACCGGTATTTTATCGAGAAATTCGCCGAGCGGATCTGGCTCCTGGAGGACGGGACTCTGAAGGACTTCCCCTACGGCTATGAAAAATACCGGGCCGTCCAGGAGCGGGCGGCCATGGTCAAGCCCGCCGAGGGACCCCACAAACCCAAGAAGGACCGGACTAAGGGCGGCGCCAAGGAGGCGGAGAAGCTGGTCCGCCGTTTAGAGCGGGAGATCGAGGCCCAGGAGGCCCAAATTCGGGACCTGGACGGGCAAATTCAGGCCGCCTCGGCTGACTATCAGGTATTGACGGGATTGCTTGCGGAGAAGGAACAGGCGGAGGAAACTCTCTCCGGCCTCATGGAGCAATGGGAGGCCGCCGCCGAGGCCCTGGACGGTTGACAGACCGGCCCGGCGGCCCTATAATGGAACTTAGAGGGGGGAGAGGCCCATGTCCAAGCCCAAAAAATGGCAAAAACTGCTCTTTACCGCGGGGATGTTTGTCCTCGGCGTGGCCCTGGGCGTGGCCATCGACGTGCTTTACCTGATCCCGGCGCTGGAGTCCGGGGCGTCCTTTTGGATTGTTATGTTAACCGCCTTTGGCTACCTGGCCCTTTTTCTCCTGGCCTATTTTCTCCAGCTGGTGATCCACGAGGCGGGGCACCTGCTCTTCGGCCTGCTGACGGGCTACCGGTTCCTGTCCTTCCGGATCGGGAGCCTGACCCTGGTAAAACGGCCCGAGGGGCTCCGGCTGTGCCGCTATGCCCTGGCGGGCACCGCCGGGCAGTGCCTTTTGGCCCCGCCGGAGCTGGTGGACGGGAAAATGCCGGTGATCCTCTACAACTTGGGGGGCGTACTTCTCAATCTGATTACCGGGGCGGCCTTTTTGGCCCTGAGCTTCCTGGCTCCCGGTACGCTGCCGGGGAACTTTCTGGGCCTGCTGGCCTTGGCGGGGGCGGCGATCGCCCTGATGAACGGCGTCCCCATCCACACCCCCCAGGTGGACAACGACGGCTATAACGCCTTGGCTCTGACCCGGGACCGGGAGACCGTGAAGGCCTTCTGGACCCAGATGAAGTGCATGGAGCAGACCGCCCTGGGCCGCCGGCTCCGGGATCTGCCGGAGGAGTGGTTCCAAATTTCTCCTGCCGCCATAGCCAAAAGCGCCCTGGCCGCCACGGTGGGGGCCCTTGCCTGCAACCGGCTGCTGGATTCCGGGGAGGTGGAGGAAACCGCTCAGGCCATCGACCGGTTGCTGTCCTCCGACGCCGCCCTGGCGGGGATCCACCGGAATCTGCTGCTTCTGGACCGGGTATTCTGCGCCACGGTTTTGGAGGACGGCCTGGACACGGGTTCCATTATGGAAGACCCCCAGATGCGGTCCTTCCGCCGGTCCATGGCCGGCGCTATCACCGTCTTGCGGACGGAGATGGCCTATGCCCTCCTGGTCAAAAAGGACCAGAAGGAAGCGGAAAATTTGAAAATCAAGTTTGAAAAGGAGGCCAAGGCCTATCCCTACCCCGCCGATGTGGCGTCGGAGCGGATGCTGCTGGCCCTGGCCGAGGCAAAATACGAAAAAAGGAGCGAACTTCATGAGTAGCTGCAACGGCAACTGTTCCGCCTGCGCCTCCGACTGTGGGGACCGGAAGGCGGAAAGCCTCCTGGCCCAGCCCAATCCCAAGTCCAAGATCAAAAAGGTCATTGCCGTGATCTCCGGCAAGGGCGGCGTGGGCAAAAGCACCGTCACCTCCTTATTGGCGGTGGCCCTGACCCGCCGGGGGCAGAAGGTGGGCATTTTGGACGCGGACATCACCGGCCCCTCGGTGCCCACGGCCTTTGGCGTCACCGAGTGCCAGGGCTCCGACGGGACGGGCCTGTACCCAGCCCGGAGCCGGACGGGGATCCAGATCATGTCCATCAATCTGCTTTTGGACAACGCCACGGACCCGGTGGTGTGGCGGGGCCCGGTGATTGCCGGGGCGGTGAAGCAGTTTTGGACCGACGTGGTCTGGGAGGATGTGGACTGCCTGCTGGTGGATATGCCCCCCGGCACCGGCGACGTGCCCCTGACGGTGTTCCAGAGCCTGCCGGTGGATGGGGCGGTGATCGTCACCAGCCCCCAGGACCTGGTGAGCATGATCGTGGCCAAGGCTGTGAAGATGGCGAACATGATGCACATTCCCGTCCTGGGCTTTGTGGAGAACTACAGCTACCTGACCTGCCCGGACTGCGGCCGGCGGCTGGAGGTATTCGGCCCCTCCCGTCTGGAGGAGGTGGCGGAGGCCTTCCGGCTGCCCATTTTGGCCCGGCTGCCCATCCGGGCGGAGCTGGCGGAGCAGTGCGACAGCGGCCTGATGGAGACGGCGGACACCGCCGCTTTGGAAAAAGCCGTGGAGGCCATTCTGGCGGTGTAAATCTTGCGCAAATTCTGGGGGATTTTCTTTACTTTTCCATTGGAACGTGGTAAAATACCCCCGGTAAAGCTCATTCCATTTTGGAGGTTTCGACATGATTCGTGCGATAGTAGGCGCCAACTGGGGCGACGAAGGCAAGGGCAAGATCACAGACGCCCTGGCGAAGGACGCGGACGTGGTGGTGCGCTTCCAGGGCGGAAGCAACGCCGGCCACACCATTGTCAATCAGTATGGCCGTTTTGCCCTGCATCAGCTGCCCAGCGGCGTGTTCTATGACCATACCACCAACATTATCGGCAACGGCGTGGCGCTGGACCTGGGCAAATTCCTGAAGGAGACCGAATCCCTGGCCGCCGCCGGGGTGAAACCGAAACTGCTGGTTTCGGACCGGGTGCAGGTGGTGATGCCCTACCATGTCCTTTTTGACGAGTACGAGGAGGCCCGCTTGGCGGGGAAGTCCTTCGGCTCCACCAAGTCCGGCATTGCCCCGTTCTACTCCGACAAGTACGCCAAGACCGGCTTCCAGCTCTGCGAGCTGTACGACGAGGACTACTGCATGGAGAAGCTGGAGCGGGTGCTGGCGGCCAAAAATGTGATCCTCAAATATCTCTATAACAAGCCGGAGCTGTCCGCCCGGGAGATTTTCGAGCAGATACGGCCCCTGCGGGACGCCGTCGCGCCCTACATGGCGGACACCTTCCAATTCCTCCGCCAGGCCCGGGCGGAGGGGAAGACCATTCTTTTGGAGGGCCAGCTGGGCTCCATGAAGGACCCGGACCACGGCATCTATCCCATGGTCACCTCGTCCTCCACGTTGG
>CANRHF010000091.1 GCA_947630345.1 uncultured Oscillospiraceae bacterium
ACCATGGCGGTTTCACCGCCTAAAGTAACGGATTTCTACCAGACTCATTAAATTTGCGCATAACTCTTGACAGTACCCTGCAGGATAAAGTACAATACGTTGCGCAAATTGAAAGCGGCAAAGAAGTAGACATGGCTTACGGTTTCTGGTAGAATGAAGTTACCACACAAACATTTGAGAGGAGACAGCGAACCATGTCCAACAACATTGTACAACTCAACGAGGAAATTATTATGGGGCAAATCTAAAAATTAGTCCGGGGGAAGCGTTGAGGAAACGTTCAATTCTCTTTTGGAGGAAGCGTATCTGAAAACGATTAAAGACACGGAAAGAGCGGTCAAAAAATGGCCCGAGGAAGCAGCACAGAAGCGGAAAAGTGATCTGAGCGCTTGTCAATGGCAGCTACAAAAGCGCCTAGTAGGAGGGAGACAATATGGGACACTGCGATTGGGCCTTCGCAAGCGAAAGGGACCGGTTTTATCACGATCACGAGTGGGGCGTCCCCGTACATGACGACCGCCAGATGTTTGAGCATTTGACGCTGGAGTGCCTTCAATGCGGCCTCAGCTGGGGGCTGATGCTAAAGAAGCGGGCGGTTTTCCGCCGGTGCTTTGATAACTTCGAGTACGACAAAATCGCCGCCTACGGCGAAGAGGATGTGCAGCGGATTCTGAACACAGAGGGGATGCTGCGATCCGAGCGGAAGATTCGGGCGGTCATCAACAATGCCAAGTGCTATCAGAAAATCAGAGCGGCGTTTGGCAGCTTCTGCGACTACCTCTGGGCCTATACCGGCGGGAAAACCGTCCTGTACGACGGTCATGCCGACGGCGCGATACCGGTCAGCAACGGCCTTTCAGACAAAATCAGCCGTGACCTGAAAAAGCGGGGTTTCAAGTTTGTGGGGGCGGTGACCATCTATTCCCACCTCCAGGCCTGCGGCGTCATCAACGACCACGCCGCCGACTGCCCCTGTTATAAGAAGCTGAGCGAAACCTATCCTACCGTAAAAATGGCGCCCGATCAGGAAGTGGGGCAACCCGGCGGGGAAAACGCAAACTAGAGCGGTTCGTGGGGACCCGAATAAACAATACCAAAGCCCAAAAATGCCGTGCTGAAAATCTTCAGCACGGCATTTTTAAGGTTATTTCATCATGTCGTCTCCCGTTCCAGGACACATGGGGAGGTACAGTAGGACTGCGTTAAAAGATTTGGCTTTCGGATTCTCTGGAGGACAAACCGGGCGGCGTTTACGCCCATGTCGTGCATATCCACTTCGACCGCGGTGATCGTGGGGTCCGTCAGCATGGAAAAGGGGTAATTGTCAAAGGTCAGCAGCGCGATATCCTCCGGGATCTTCATTCCCAGCCGCCGGATGTGCTGCAAGCAGTGAAGCGCGAGGTGGTTGTTACTGCACAGCAAAACCTCGGGACGGGCCGGTTTCATCAGCAGCTTGTCCAAGGCCTCGTCATCCAGCGCGTAGGGCGACTCGTTGCAGACCACCTCGATGGGCAGCTCCTCCTCGGCCATGGCCTGTTTGATCCCCGTTAAGCGGCTCTGGGACAGGGAATCGTCCTCCTGACCCATGATCAGAGCCATTCTGCGATAGCCTTTGTCCAGCAGATAGTTGGCGGCCAGCTGCCCGGCCTGCTCGTGGTTGACGTCGATCCAGCAGACATTGCAGCGAAATCCGGGTTTCCCGATCACCAGATAGGGGAAATCCACACTGGACAGGATCGCCGCCAGCTCCGTGCTGAGAATATGGGCGTGGATGATCAGGGCGTCCGCCGACCGCTGCTGGATGATGTCCCGAATGTACATGGGCGCGGCCTGCTTCGATAAGGGTTTCAAGGTCAGGGCGTAATCCTTGCCATCCAGATAGGTGGCGATCCCGGAAATGATCTCAAACATATGGGGATTCTCAAAGGCGATATTCTGATAGAAATCCGTTATGAAAAGGACCGTGCCGCTTGCTTGACGGGCGAAATTCTTCGCCCTGGCGTTGGGCCGGTAACCCAGCCGGTCGGCGATCTGGCGGATCATTTCCTTGGTCTGCTCCGGGATGGTATAGCTGTCGTTTAACGCCTTGGAAACCGTGGCGATGGAGACGCCCGCTTCCTTCGCCACATCATAAATCGTCACCGCCATTGCGCTGTTCCTCCCGTACTTCATATTCCCACGCTCCGATTATGCCATGTTTTTCGCCCTTTTTCAAGAGCAATCTGCCCCGGCTCGGCGCGCTGATCGGCGCCTCGCCCAGGTTCATGGTCACGGTGATCACTTGATCCTTCCAGGCGCGGCTGTAGCTGTAAACCTTGTCGGAGGCGCTATTTGTCCGGAAGCTGCCATAGCGCAGGGCCGGGTGGGCTTTTCTCAAAGCGATGAGCCTGCGGTAGATCTCTTCTAAGGGATGCGTTTTCGTCCAGGCCATGGCCTGGCGATACTCCCTTTCTGTTGTACCGCAGAGGCCCTTCTCATCTCCATAGAACACGCAGGGCATTCCGGGGAAGGTCATTTGCAACAGCACAGAGAGCTCCATTTTATCCGTGTTCTCCCCGCACAGCGTCAAGTACCGGCTGACGTCATGGCTGTCCAGCAGGTTCAGCTGGGCGTACAGGGCATTTTCCCGATAGCGAAGCAGCAGGGTAGAGATGTTGGCGTCAAACACCTCCGCGCCGACGGTTTCCTCCGCGAAGAATCTGCGGCAATAGCGGCGGAAATCGTAGTTCATGGCGCAGTCCAGCATATCGCCGTTTAGATAATGGGCCGCGTTTTCCCACACCTCCCCAACGATCAGCGCGTCGGGTTTGACCCCCTTCACCGCGGTGCGGAAAGCCCGGAGAAAACCGTCGTCCAGCTCATTGGCCACGTCCAGCCGCCAACCGTCAATATGAAATTCACGAATCCAGTAGGTCCCCACATCACAGAAATATTGCCGCAAATAGGGATCGGCTGTATTGGTCTTCGGCATGTTGGGCACATAGGAAAAGCAGGTATATGCGGGGTATTCGCCTGGCCCCGGAATACGGGGGTTTTCCGGAAGCTGATAGAAGCAGGCGTAGTATTTTGAATCACGGCCATGCTCTAATACATCCTGGAAGAAATAGTGGCTGCTGCTGATGTGGTTGAATACCCCGTCCAGAATGACCCGGATTCCCATGGCGTGGGCTTTTCCCACCAATTCCTTCAAATCCTCCTTGGCGCCCATTTGCGGATCGATCTCATAATAATCCAGGGTATCATACCGGTGGTAGGACTCCGCCTGGAAGATCGGATTCAGATAGATGCAGTTGAATCCCATGGAAGCGATATAATCCAGGTTCTCCGTGATCCCCCGGATCGTGCCGCCCAAGCCCACGGCCGCCTTGCCAGAAAGGCTTCGTTTTCCGCTTGCGAAGCTGTCGGGAAAAATGTTGTACACGATGGCGTCTTTTGCCCATTCCGGAACCACCAGCCGGTCCGCCCGGTGGTTGAAGGGGAGCTGAAAGTAATCCGCCCGGTTGGGACGCCCAACCATTTCGTAGCAGTCTCCGTAATAGGACAAGGTCTCGGCCCCATCAGACAGCTCAAAGTAATACGCGATCCGCTCAAAGCTGGTTTCTAAGCGGACCTCATACCAGTCAAAATACCGATTCTCCCATATTCTCTCCATCGGGACGCAGAAAAATTCCAGCTCCGGCGTCATGATGGCCCGATCCGCGTAATAGAACTTGCAGCTTTTTGCCTCGCCCTTTCCGGTCCGCAGGCGGAAGACATAGTGGGTATCGTCCAAAGCGAAAGCGTATTCGCTTAACGGTCTGTGAAAAATTGTAGCGGGATTCATCGCTTATCCTTTCACAGAGCCGCCGACAACACCGGCGACGTAGTATTTCTGCATCCGAATAAAGAGCAGGACCACCGGAATCGCCACAATGACCGCGCCGGCGCAGAAGACGGTATAGTATTCGTAGATATTGGTCTTGTCCACCATCGTGTACAGGCCCTTCGATACCGTGAAGTTGTTGTAGTTGTCCTTCATGATCACCGACACGAAGATGTAATCGACGATGGGGTTGATAAAGGCGTTGATGGCGGTGGTGGCAATGACCGGCTTGGAATTGGGCAGGATGATTTTCCAGAAGATCGTGCTGTTGGAGGCCCCGTCCAAGATGGCGGCCTCGTCCAGGGATTTGGGGATGGTGTCGAAATAGCCCTTGGCAATGTAATAGTTTAGAGCCGCGCCGCCGGAATAGACCAAAATCAATGCCAGCAGCGTCTGATCCAGATTCACCGCCTTCATAAAGTGGTAGATGGCGATGATGCTCATAAATCCGGGAAACATTCCCAGGACCAAAGACGCGTTCATCAGGAATCTCCGGCTGGGGAAGCGAAGCCGGGAGTACACATAGGCGACCATCAGCGTCAGGATCGTTGTGATGGCGCAGCTGCACCCCGCGACCAGCAGGGTGTTGCCGAACCACCGGGGAAAGTCAAAGAGCTTCCGATTGGTAAACAGCCGGATATAGTTATCAACTGTAAAGCCCTTGGGCCACAAATAGGGGGTGTACGCCCCCTGCTCCGCCCGGAAGGAGGAGAGGACCAGCCAAAACACAGGGACCAGCCACAGTATCGCCAGCGCCGCGATGAAGACGTTCAGCGCCACCGCGGAAGCCCGTTTTCTTAATCGACCGTTTTTCATTGAAACTGATCCTCCTTTCTCACAGCGCCGATCCGGTTATAAACGAACAGGGAGCAGGTACTGACCAGAACAAAAATAAAAATGCCGATGGTGGAGGCCAGGGAGTAGTCGTTCCGGTTCACGGTCAGCTTGTACAGCCATGTCACCAGCAGGTCCGTTTTGCCCGCCTGATAGTAGTCCAGGGAGAAGGGGCCGCCGGCGGTCAACAGATAGATCACATTGAAGTTGTTGAAATTGGTCACAAAGGTCGTGATCGTCGCGGGAGCGGTAACAAAGATCATATACGGCAGGGTAATGGACGTGAATTTCTTGATCGGACCCGCCCCGTCAATTTCCGCGCTTTCATATAGCTCCGCCGGAATGTTCATCAGCACCCCGGAGAAGGTCATCATCGTGTAGGGGATGCCGATCCACATATTGACCACCACGACCACGATCCTGGCCAGTGTGGGGTCTAACAGGAACGGCAGCGGCTGGCTGATCAGCCCCAGCTTCTGAAGCAGCACGTTTACCGCGCCGGCAGGCTCCAGCGCCCGGGAGATCAAAAGCAAACTGACGAACTGGGGAATCGCGATGGCGATAATGAAACAGGTACGCCAAACCTGCTTCAGCTTCACCATCTTGTTATTGATGGCGACGGCCAACAGCATCCCCAGAATGTAGTTGGTAAAGGTGGCGAGGATCGCCCAAACAATGGTCCAGCCCAAAAGGCCGAAGAAGGTATGGGTCTTGATCTCGTTGCCCAGGAAAATATCCGTCACATTGGTCATGCCGACCCATGTGAACAGGTTGCCGGGGGGCTGATGATCCGCGTCAAAATTGGTAAACGCGATAAGGATCATGAAAATGATCGGCAGCAGCGTAAACAGTACCAGGGTAAGCATGGGCATGGCGAGCAGGGTCACATGAAACCGCTCATGCGTCAGGCTCTTTAGATCATCCCGGAACCCGTCGACCCGCCGGCCCTGCTCCGTACACTGCTGCGCGTTCCAGGAATCCCGGATGTTGGAATACCAAATGTAGACAAATACGATCACAACAGCCAGGGAAGGCACGCTGTACAGTAAAATGAGCATGGAGTTATCGCCGGGGAACCGCTGGAAGATTTGCAGCTCCTCATTCCATACTTTTTTCTGCGCCTCCGTACCCAAGGTATTTAACTTGCTGAGATAGGGAAGGGCAAAGCTCCCGAAGAAATAGAAGAAGCCTATTTCCGTCAGGACGTAAATCAAACCCCGGGCGTACTGCTTGTATCGGACGCAGCCTGCCCCCATAACCAAAAAGGAGAGGCGGGTCCAGATACTGCCCTTTGCCGCGGCGGAAAAAAGTGCGCTCGGCCTATTCTTTCTGCGCATGATACACCTCCTCTGACGCAGGAGAAAAGGGGCCGTTGCCAGCCCCTTTCCCGAAATGAAGATGATCTTAGCCTGCCAGAGCCTGCGTGACAAACTGGTCCAGCATTGCTTGTAGATCCGCGGTGGAGTGGGCTTCCAGCTCGGCGCCGAAGGCTTCCGCGGGCGTCCAGAAGCCGCCGAGAACCATCTGGGAGATCGCGAATTCACTCTGGGCGCTCAGCGCCTGGAGTGCCAGGTTGGAGGCGATGGTTTCATCGGCCAGGGCGTTGACATTGGAGGGGCCGTAGTTCAGGACCTTGTAGCGCTCGATCTGAGCGGCCTCGCTGGTCAGATATTCCGCCAGTTCCATGGCGTCCACGGGATAGGCGGTCTGGGAGTTGACCCCGTAGATCTTGCAGCCCAGGAAGGAACCCATCTGGACCTGCTTCCCGTCGCAGGTGAAGGTGGGCAGCTTGCAGCAGCCATAGTTGTCGCCCAGCTTCTTCTGGATGGCGTCGGCCATCCAAGTGCCGGAGACGCCGCAGGCGATCGTGTCGCCAATGCCGCCGGCCAGAACGGAATCGTCGCCGGTCACAAACGCGGGATTATTGCAGAACGCGCGGATCGCCTCCGCGGCGGCAAGGCCGTTGGCGTTGTTGAAGTCGATGACCTGCTTGCCGTCTTCGATGGTCAGGGTGCAGCCGTTGCCCAGGAAGAAGGAAGCCAGATACCAGCCGTTGGAGATGTCCATGTGGACCTGCTTGCCGGCGGCGTTGGCGGCGGCCAGAATGCCATCCAGAGTAGCCAGATCCTCCTCGGTGAAGACGGACTTGTCATAATAGAGGAAGTAGCCGTTGTCGGAGGTCATGGGGTAGCCGTACAGCGTGCCCTCATAGGAGGCCGCGCCGATGGAGCCGGGCGTGTTGGCGGCAATGATCGCCTCGGTGTTGCGAGTCACCTCGTACAGAGCGTCCGCCTTGACCAGATCGACCAGCTGATCGTCCGCGAACAGGAACACGTCCGCCGCTGCGGCGGGATCTTCCAGATAACGGGACTTCCCGTCAACCGCGCCAACAGCGCCGTACTCAAAGGTGTATTCCTTCTCGGGATGTGCGGCGGCAAATTCGTTGCAGAGCTTTTCGGTCAGCTCCAGTTCGCCCTGATCCGCCCAGACCTTCAAAGTGACCTTTTCCTTTTCCGTAGGGGTTTCGGAAGGATCGGGGGTTTTGGAGGGGGCGGGGGTATTGGCCTGCCCCTTGGTTTCTTCGGTGGAGGGATTGGTTTCGGTGGTCGTGTTGGAGCATGCCGATAGCATGCATACGGTCATCAATACTGCCAACAGCAGCGCGACGATCTTTTTCATATTCTTCCGCTCCTTTTTATTTTTCTCACAAAAGGCGGGGACCCTTTGTTTCTGCCATTGTACATATTGCGAACAAGCAAGTCAACTAAAATATAGGAAAGCGTTTTCCCGGCGCCAGGGCCTCATAGGCCGTCAAAATCCGCGCCGC
>CANRHF010000092.1 GCA_947630345.1 uncultured Oscillospiraceae bacterium
CAGCAGCAAAATGGGGCCGTCCTTATAAAGGGCCCGGGCCAGCATCAGCCGCTGGGTCTCGCCGCCGGAAAACAGGGCGCCGTCCAGATAGACCTCCCGGCCGATGTGGGTTTCCAGGCCTTTCGGCAGCTTCTCGATAGCGGCGGTGAGCCCCGCCTTCTCCAGGCAGTCCCCGATCCGATCAAAGTCGATGCCCTCCGTGGTCTGGGCGATCTCCTCCGCCACAGTGACGTCCAGAATGGAAAACTCCTGAAAGACGGCGCTGAACAGGTCGTAGTAGCGCCGCCGGTCAAAGGTCCGGATATCCTGGCCGTTGAGCAGGACCTTCCCTTCCGTAGGGTCTAAAAGGCCGCACAGGAGCTTGACCAGGGTGGTCTTCCCCGCGCCGTTCAGGCCCACGATGGCCAGCTTCTCCCCCGGGCGGACGGTCAGATCGAGATCGTGGAGGGTGTCCTCCTGGGCCCCGGGGTAGCGGTAGGAGACCCCCTCCAATTTTAGCTCATAGCCCTTCGCCTCTGGGACCGCCGCCCCGCCGTCGAACCGAAATGGCTCGGGGTAGTCCAGAAATTCCCGGATCAGGGAAATGTCCAGGCTCTCCTTGTGCAGCGCCGACATCTGCCGCAGAATGCCCATGACCCAGTCGGTGAAGGTGGTCACCGCCGTAAAGTACAGCAGAAATTCGGAGACGGGCAGCCCCTCGTGGAGGGTCTTGTTGATGAGCACCACGTAGGCGATGCCGTTCCGGGCCATGGTCAGCGCCACCGCCGTCAGGTCCGCCAGCACCTCCACCCGCTCCCGGCGGAGGATGAAATCCAGATATAGGTCGTGGGCCTGGGTCAAAAGCTCCCGCAGCCAGCCCTGCAGGCCGAAGACGCGGATATCCTTCGCCAGGGCCACCGATTCCGATTTGATCTGGAAGTAGGCGATTTTCTGGAAGTATTTTTCTTCCTCCTCCTTATGGGCATACCGCCAGCTGTTGGCGTGCCGGGAGACCAGGAACCCGGCCACGCAGGTGGCCATGATCACCAGGAGCAGCAGCCCGTTGATCCGGGACAAAATACCCAGGTACACCACCAGGCCGCCGATGTTGGCCAGCAGCATGGTCAGGGTCTGCCAGATATGCTCCGTCGCCTCGTTATTGCCGCTGCAGGCGTTATGGGCCTTCTCCCGCAGCTTGATAAAGGACTCCTCCAGGGTGTTGGGGTAGGAGGTGACGCAGCACTTTTCGCTAATTTTCCCGATGATCCCGCTGCGCACATCCACCCGGGCGAACATGGTGTTTTCGCTGATATACCGGTCCAGGCCCTGGATCAAAAAGAGGGCGGCGGTGAAGGCCCCGATGGTCCCCAGCAGCTCCCCTATGGGGGCCTGCCGCTCCACCCGGGCCAGGACCTGGGGGGCGATATAGAGCTGGGTCAAATTGAGCAGGACCACCAGGATTGCTGATAACACGCAGAAGAAAAGCACCCGCTTGCGAATCTTCCAGGCCAGGCCCGCCATCCACCCCACATTTTGCAGTACGTTGTATTTTGGTTTTTCCTTTGGCTTCATGTTGTTTCACCTCACGGCGCCGATTGTATCACAAAAGATTCGTCCCCGGGTCGATCCGGGGACGAACCGCCGTTTTCGGGGGATGAATCGCGTTCAAAGCTGGGGCAGCAGGATCTCGGTGGTGAAGGCCCCGTCCTCGCTGTTGCGGCTGATGTACCCGCCCAGGCGCTCCACGATGGCGTCGATCCGCACCAGCCCAAAGCCGTGGCCCTCGCCCTTGGTGCTGCGGAAGAGCCCGCCCTCTTTTCTGAGCTTCTTCCCGGCGGTGAAGTTGGTGAAGGAGATGTAGAGCTGGGTGTTTTTCATGTCCATGTACACCCGGATCACCCGCCGGTCCTCCGGCAGCTTCTGGCTGGCCTCGATGGCGTTGTCAAAGAGGTTGCCGATGATGCAGCACAGGTCGATCTCCGAGGAGCGCAGCCGGACGGGGATCTGGGCGTCCGCCACCACGGTGATCCCCTTGGCCTTGGCCAGGGAAATTTTGGAGTTCAGGATGGCGTCGGCCATGGGGTTGCCGGTCTTGATCACCGTGTCCACGGTGGTCAGGTCCTCATCCAGAAGGTCTAAGTACCGCCGGATGGCATCCCAGTCCCCCGCCGCGGCGTAGGCCTTCATGGTCTGGATGTGGTTGCGGTAATCGTGCCGCCAGCCCCGGATCTGGCGGTACATATTGTCCACCTCCCGGTAGTGGGTCTCGATCAGCTCCCGCTGATAATCGGCGATCCGCTGATCGATCCGCTTGGAAAGCAGGCCCATGGTCTCACCCCCTGTTGATGATCGCCCGGTTGATGCCGTCATAGGCCCCCCGGGGCAGCGGGAGGACGGTCCCGTCCCCCAGGAAAATCTGGGTCCTGGTCACCCGGCTGATCTGGGTCAGGTTCACCAGGAAGGAGCGGCCCACTCGGTAAAAGCGCTCGTCCAGCCGCTCCTCCAGGCTGCTCAGGGTCATTTTCACAGTGCAGTCGGTCTTGGCGTGGATGGTCACATAGTTGCCGAACACCTCGGCGTACCGGATCTGGTAAACAGGCAATCGCACCATCTCGCCCCCCAGCTCCAGATTCAAGACCCGCTCGTTTTTGGCCAGCTTTTCCGCCGCCCGGTCCAGGACGGCCCGGAGCTTCTCCGCCCCCACCGGCTTCATCAGGTAGTGGAGCGCCGCCACCTCGTAACCCTCGGAAATGTAGTCGGAATAGCCCGTGACGAAGACGATCTGGACGGTGTCGTTCTCCCGCCGCAGCCGTTTGGCCATGGCCACCCCGTCCATCGCCCCCATTTCAATGTCCAGGAGCAGGATATCGTAGTCCTTTTCCTCCGCGTAGTGGAACAAAAAGCCCTCGGCGGAGGAAAATTGGTCGATTTTGACCGTGTGCCCGGCGCGGGCCGCCCAGTTTTCCGCCAGGGCCGCCAGATATTGCCGGTCCGCGTCAGAATCGTCGCAAATCGCGATTTTATAGTTCATGATCTTCGCCCTCTCGACGCCTATTCGCGTAGGACTCTCAGCCCTCGATTTCCGCTGCTGTATTTTAATAGTGTACTATAGAAAAAGGAAAAATACAATCCCAATCAAAAGCGCCATTTCCCCTAAATTTTGTCAAAGCCGCTCCCCCGGGGGAGTCCGGGGGAGCGGCGGCCTTTATTTCATGAATTTGTCGATGGCCTGGCACAGATCGTCGATGGCGGCCTGGTCCCCGGCGGCCACGGCGTCCACCATGCAATGGCGGAGGTGGTCCTGGAGGATCACCTTCCCGGTGCCCTCCAGCGCGGAGCGGACGGCGGCTAGCTGGATCAGCACCTCGGAGCAGTCATAGCCCTCCTCCACCATCCGCTTGACCCTCTCCAGGTGGCCGATGGCCCGGGCCAGGCGGTTGACCACCGCTTTTTGGTTTTCATGGACGTGGCTGTGGGTGTGGGCGATGCCGTGGGCGTGCATATAAGCGTGGTCGTGGTGGGGATCTTGCTCCATGGCGGGGGCTCCTTTCGCCTTTTTTCTGATTATATCCCATTTCGGTCCAAAAAGCAACCCCGGCAGGGGGATGGCCCCGCCTAAATCGGGAAAAAATTATCGAAATAATAGTAGACAAGATGTCAAATTCGTGATACAATGTATTTGGTGGAAGTTGGAATTTTTTCAAACTGTCCACACCTCGTGGTCAACGCGGCAAATTTGCCGCTGCCGATTTTTTCTCAATCTTAGGAGGATACACTATGGAAACCTATGGTCTGGAAAAGCTGGGGATCCTGAATCCCAGCGCCGTGCATCGCAACCTGGGCCCCGCCCAGCTCACGGAGGCCGCCCTTCGCCGGGGCGAGGGCACGCTTACCAATACCGGCGCCTTGCTTGTCACCACCGGCAAGTACACCGGCCGGTCCCCTGACGACAAGTTCATCGTCGACACCCCCGCCGTCCATGACGACATCGCCTGGGGCAGCGTCAACCGCCCCATCTCCAAGGAGCGCTTCACCGCCCTGCTGAGCAAGGTCACCGCCTACCTCCAGGGCCGGGAGATCTTCCTCTTCGACGGCTTCGCCGGCGCCGACCCCAAGTACACCAAGAAGTTCCGCATCGTCAACGAGCTGGCCTCCCAGAACCTGTTCATCCGGGACCTGCTGATCCGGCCCACGGCGGAGGAGCTGGAAAACTACGGCGAGGCCGACTACACCGTCATCGCCGCCCCCGGCTTCAAGGCCGATCCGGAGCTGGACGGCGTCCACTCCGAGGCCGCCATCATCATCGACTATGAGGCCCACCTGATCCTGATCTGCGGCTCCCAGTACGCCGGCGAGATCAAGAAGAGCGTGTTCTCCACCATGAACTACGTTCTGACCAAGGAGGGCATCCTGCCCATGCACTGCTCCGCCAACATGGACCCCGTGACCGGCGAGACCGCCGTGTTCTTCGGCCTGTCCGGCACCGGCAAGACCACCCTCTCCGCCGACCCCGCCCGCCGGCTCATCGGCGACGACGAGCATGGCTGGTCCGCCGACGGCGTGTTCAACATCGAGGGCGGCTGCTACGCCAAGTGCATCAATCTGTCCAAGGAGCATGAGCCCGACATCTACAACGCCATCAAATTCGGCTCCCTGGTGGAGAACGTGATCATGGACCCCGAGACCCGGGAGCTGGACTTCAACGACGGCAGCCTCACCGAGAACACCCGGGTGGGCTATCCCATCGACTATATCTCCAACGCCGCCATTCCCGGCATCGGCAGCATCCCCAAGGTGGTCATCTTCCTCACCGCCGACGCCTTCGGCGTGCTGCCCCCCATCAGCCGGCTGAGCCGGGACGCCGCCATGTACCACTTCGTCACCGGCTTCACCTCCAAGCTGGCCGGCACCGAGCGGGGCATCACCGAGCCCAAGCCCACCTTCTCCACCCTCTTCGGCGAGCCCTTCATGCCCATGGACCCCTCTGTCTACGCGGAGATGCTGGGCAAGAAGCTGGACGAGTTCGGCACCAAGGTCTATCTGGTGAACACCGGCTGGGCCGGCGGTTCCGCCGCCAGCGGCGCCAAGCGGATGAAGCTGCCCTACACCCGGGCCATGGTCACCGCCGCCCTCAACGGCAGCTTTGACACCGTGGAATTTAAGCATCACGACGTGTTCAACGTGGACTATCCCACCTCCTGCCCCGGCGTGCCCGACGAGATGCTGGACGCCCGGGGGATGTGGGCGGACAAGGACGCCTACGACGCCCAGGCCAACAAGCTGGCCGCCATGTTCCAGGCCAACTTCGCCAAGAAGTACCCCAATATGCCCGCCAACATCGTGGAGGCCGGCCCCAAGGCGAAGTAATTTCTAAGCGCATTCGGCTCCGGGCCGGGCCCGGAGCCTTTTCCCCCGTCAAAAAATCACATATGGAGGTTTTCCCCTATGGCTCAAAAGGTACAGTTCGTAGAAACGGTGCTGCGGGACGCCAACCAGTCCCTGATCGCCACCCGTCTTCCCTATGACAAGTTCGAGCCCATGCTGCCCACCATCGACAAGGTGGGTTACTACGCCGTGGAGTGCTGGGGCGGCGCCACCTTCGACGTGTGCCTGCGCTACCTGCACGAGGATCCCTGGGAGCGGCTGCGGAAGATCCGGGCCAAAATGCCCAACACCAAGCTGCAAATGCTCCTCCGGGGCCAGAACGTCCTGGGCTACGCCCACTACCCCGATGATTTTGTCAAGCTCTTTGTGGCCAAGGCCGTGGAGAACGGCATCGACGTGATCCGCATCTTCGACGCCCTGAACGACGTGAACAACCTGAAGGTGGCCATGGAGGCCACCATCAAGGCCGGGGCCATCGCCTCCGGCACCATCTCCTACACCACCTCCCCGGTCCACACCCAGGCCAACTATGTCAAGATGGTCAAGGAGCTCAAGGAAATGGGCGCCTCCACCATCTGCATCAAGGACATGGCCGGCATCATGGGCCCCAAGGAGGCCTACGACCTGGTCTCCGCCATCAAGGACGCGGTGGATCTGCCCATCGACCTGCACACCCACTCCACCACCGGTCTGGCCTTCATGACCTACCTGAAAGCGGTGGAGGCCGGCGTGGACATCATCGACACCGCCATCTCCCCCTTCTCCGGCGGCACCTCCCAGCCCGCCACCGAGACCCTGGCCTACGCCCTGCGGCAGCTGGGCTACCAGGTGGATCTGGACGACAGCCTGACCAAGAAAATGGCCGACTACTTCAAGACCGTCCGGGACGACTTTATCAAGGATGGCACCCTGATGCCCAAGTCCATGGCTACCGACACCCAGTGCCTGACCTACCAGGTCCCCGGCGGCATGCTGTCCAACCTCCTGTCCCAGCTCAAGCAGATGAACGCCCTAGACCGGTTTGACGAGGCCCTGGTGGAGACCCCCAAGGTCCGCAAGGACATGGGCTATCCGCCTCTGGTCACCCCCACCAGCCAGATGGTGGGCGTCCAGGCGGTGCGGAACGTCCTGGACGGCCAGCGGTACAAGACCGTCTCCAAGGAGATCAAGGCCTACTGCCGGGGCGAGTACGGCCGGACGCCGGCCCCCATCGACCCGGAGATCCAGGCCAAGATCCTGGGGGACGAAAAGCCCCTCACCGGCCGGTACGCCGACACCTTGAAGCCCATCGTGGAGGAGACCCGGCAGAAGCTGGCCGGCGTCGCCCGGAGCGACGAGGATGTGCTGAGCTATATCGCCTTCCCCAACCTGGCGGAGAAGTTCTTCGCCGAGCGGAAGGAGAAGGAAGAGAACACGGCGACCTACACCATCGTGGAAGCGTAAGAGGGAGGTCGTTTTATGAACCATACGCTACTCCTTTCCGCCGCTTCGGCGGAGGCCCCGGTCCTGGGTGTGGGCGGCGCGGCGGTGATCGCCCTGCTGGGCTATGCCGTGGTGTTTTTCGGACTGGTCCTGCTGATGCTGGTGGTCATGGCTATGGGCAAGATCTTCACCTCCCTGGAGAAGAAGAACGCCCCGGCCCCGGCCCCCGAGGCCGCGCCTGCGCCGCCCCCCGCCCCCGCGCCCAAGCCTGTCGCCCCCGGCTCCGCCGGTCAGCTGAAGCTCTACAATGTGGAGCCCAAGACCGCCGCCATGCTGATGGCCATCGTGGCCGATAAAATGGGCAAGCCCCTGAATGAACTGCGCTTCATTTCCATCAAGGAGGTCGAAACCAAATGAAATATAAAGTGACCCTGAACGGCCGCACCTACGAGGTGGAGGTCGAGGCCGGGACGGCCATGCTCCTGGACGAGTACGAGGCCATCGCTCCCTCCGCCCCCGCCGCCGCACCGGCCCCCGCTCCCTCCGCTCCCGCCCCGGCGGCCCCGGCGGAGAAGGCCGCCCCCGCCGTCACCGGCGCCGGCGAGCCCGTCACCGCCCCCATGCCCGGCACCATTCTGAAGGTCAACGTGGCCGCGGGTCAGGC
>CANRHF010000093.1 GCA_947630345.1 uncultured Oscillospiraceae bacterium
TGGACCGTGGACAACGTGAGCAAGGACGAGACCCTGCTGGCCGCGCTGAAGCAGGCCATGACCTGGCAGAACTACGCTTTGGCCAACTCCAACGCCCTGGACGGTCTGTCCTCCAACTCCCGCCTGGTCAGCGTCCGCACTTGGTACGACAATCTGCTGACCGGTCTGCAGGTCGGCTTCGCGGTGCTGACCGTGGCCTGCGCCGCCATGTATGTCATGTCCGCCAAGCGTAAAGAAAACTGAGCTAGGAGGTAACATTGATATGGATATGAAAAAGCAATCCGTCGGTTTCTACACCACCGCATGCTCCGCCATCCTGGCTGTCGTGGGTCTGGTGGCTTACCTGATCAATTGCGGAACCGACTATTTCTCCAACCTGGGCGTGAATCCCGCCGTGGTGGCCTGCCTGGTCATCGCGGTGGCGGTGCAGGCGGTCTACCTGGTCGTCACCCAGAAGGGGACCCCCATTTGGACCGATGTCCTGCCCGTAGCCGCCTCTGTGCTGCTGGTTGTGGCGACGCTCCTGTTCGTCAGCGTCCGGATCAACGGCATTGCCTCCATCATGACCTTTGAAGGCAACGCCAAGACCATGGCCGACCTGACCAGCGCCATCGTGGGCATCGTCGGATGCCTGGCGGCCACCATCGTCAGCGTGGCGGCGTCCTTCTTCGACACCACCAAAGCGTAAATTTTCTCAAAGCCCGACCGCCCCCAGCCATTCCTGGGGGCGGCTCCGGGCAATTTAGGACATGAAGGGGAGATCAGAGATGGGCAAAAAAATCCTTTGCGCTCTGATCTGCCTTTTGTGCCTGACCGGCTGCGCCCGGGTCCCGGAAAGCGACCTGCCGGAATGTCAGGTGGTCTTAGAGCAGGGGGAGGGATTCACCGCCGGCGATTATCTCTGCCGGGGCGCCCCGGGGGAGGACATGGTTTTTTCTCTTCGGGCCCGGGAGGGCTACACCATCACCGGCACGGACTGGCCGGGGGCGGAGCTGACCCCCCAGGCCGGGGGCGTGGTGGAGCTGCGGCTGAACAATGTACGGTACACCAAGACGGTGTCGGTTTTTACTGAAAAAAGCGGCGTTTCCCTGCTGTATGACTCCAACTACCCCGGCGGCGCGACTGTGGAGGTCCCGGTGATCCCCGCCCACCGCCGCTGGAACACCGCCCGGGCGGACCTTTTCACCCGGGAGGGGTACACCTTGGTGGGGTGGAACACCGCCGCCGACGGCAGCGGTACGGGGGCCGGGCTGGGAAGCCGCATCGAGGCGGAGCCCGGCATGACCCTCTACGCCCAGTGGGAACCCTGGTCCCCGGAGACGGACTTCCGCTGGGAGCCCCAGGGGGACGGCGTACAGATCACTGCCTGGCTGGGATCCATGGAGACGGTGTGCGTGCCGGAGACCCTGGGCGGGCGGAAGGTCATCGCCATTGGGGCGGGGGCCTTTGAAAACGGGGCCTGCTATCATGTGATCCTGCCCCCGACCCTGCGGCGGATCGAGGACGGGGCTTTTTCCGGTTCCCAGCTCCGGGAATTGACGATTTTCGATACACTGACCACCGTCAGCGACTACGCGTTTTCCGGCTGTGAGGATTTTCGGACCCTCCATATCAATGCCGCCCGGGGGCCGGTGTACAGCGGGACCTACTACGCCACCTTCGCCGATAAAATGGACCGGCTGAAAGCCCTGGCAGGCGAGGGGAAGATCGTCCTGTTCTCCGGGTCCTCCGCCCGATTTGGCTACGACAGCGCCGCCATCGACCGGGCCTTTCCCGACTACCAGATGGTCAACATGGGCGTGTTCGCCTATACCAACGCCCTGCCCCAGATCGAGCTGATCGCCCGCTATCTCCAGGAGGGGGACATTTTTCTCCACAGCCCGGAGTTGGACGCCGCCAAGCGGCAATTTTGCACCACCAACGACCTGGACGCCGCCTTTTTCATGCTGACGGAGGCGGATTATGACTTGATTTCCCTGCTGGATCTGCGGCATTACGGCCAGGTGTTCACCGCCTTTCAGGCCTATCAGGCCGGCCGGGCGGGAATGCCCGAGAGAAGCTATGATCTGTCGCCCGGGGACTTTGACGAGGACGGAAACCCGGTCTCCACCCCCAGCTACAACGAGTATGGGGACTACATTCTCTACCGGCCCAATTCCGCCGGGGACGCCCCTATTTACGGCCTGCCGGTGAAATACACGGTGGCCGCCTATCCCAAGGAATATTATCTGGAGCCCTTAAACCGGGTGACGGAGGGTCTTCAGGCCCTGGGGGTCCGGGTCTACATCACCTATTCTCCCCGCAACGCCCTGGCGGTATCCCAGGACAGCACGCCGGAGGCCATTCAGGCCCTGGACGACTATTTTCGGGCGAACCTGACCGCCCCGGTGATCTCCCGGTTGGCGGATTCCCTGGTGAGCGGGGTGTACCTGTACGGTACAGACAATCACCTGTCCACGGAAGGCGTTGCGCTGCGAACGGAACAGGTGATCCGGGCGCTTTTGGCCCAGCTGGAAAAGGAGGGGGCGCTGTGATGGAGCTTTGGACTCTGCTTCCTCTGGCGCTGGCGGCGGCCTGCGCCCTGGCCTGCCGATTTGGAAAGCGCCGGGGGCTCTGGATGGCGCTGGGGGAGGCCTTTGCCGCCGGGGCGGTGCTGACCGGCCTGGCCCTGGGGGTCTCCCTGGAATACCTGGCTCTGGGGGCCATGGGTCTGTTCCTGCTCTGCGCCGGGGGAGGGAAGCCATGAATTTTAACACCCTGACCTTCCTCCTGTTCTTCCCCACGGTGGCGGTCCTTCACTATAGTCTTCCCCACCGGTTTCGCTGGGCGCTGCTGCTGGCGGCGAGCTGGCTGTTTTATGGCCTCGGAAGCCCGGAGGCGCTGGGACTCCTGCTTCTGGCCACGGCGGTTTCCTGGCTGTGCGCCCTGGGAATGGGCCGCGGGCCCTGGGTCCGGCGGCTGCTGTTGGGGCTGGCCCTGGCGATCTGCCTGGGGAGCCTGTGCTTTTTCAAATACGGCGCGTTTTTGGCGGAGCTGGCGGGCCTTTCTCCGGCGGAGAAAATTCTGCTGCCCGCCGGGATCTCCTTCTACACCTTCCAGACCCTTTCCTACGTCCTGGACGTGTACCGGGGCCGGGTGAAGGCGGAGCGGCATTTTGGGTATTACGCTCTGTTCGTGTCCTTTTTCCCCCAGCTGGTGGCAGGGCCCATTGAGCGGCCGGAAAGGCTGCTGCCCCAGCTGCGGGCGGAGCGGCTCTTTTCCCGGGAAAACCTGCGCGCCGGCGGCTGGCTGCTGCTGACCGGTTATTTCCAGAAGGTGGCGGTGGCGGACAGCCTGGCCCCCTTTGTGGACCGGGTCTACGGCGGGGAGGGGGACGGCCCGGCGGTGCTGCTGGCCACGTTCCTCTTTGGATTCCAGATCTACTGCGACTTTGCCGGCTACTCCAACATCGCCCGGGGGACCGCCAAGCTGCTGGGCATCGATTTGACGGAGAATTTCCGCCGCCCCTTCCAGGCGACCACGGTGCGGGACTTCTGGCGGCGGTGGCATATCAGCCTGACCTCCTGGTTTACGGACTATGTCTATATTCCCCTGGGCGGCAGCCGGAAGGGCCTCAAGCGGCGAATCATCAATCTGATGACCGTGTTTTTACTCAGCGGCTTGTGGCACGGAGCCGGGTGGAATTTCCTCCTCTGGGGTGCCGTCCATGGCCTTTATCAGGTCGGCGGGGTACTCTGGGACCGGTTCGGGCCCAAGACGGTCAAATGCCCGCCCCTTTTCGGGCGGCTGCGGACCTATTTGCTGGTGAGCCTGCCCTGGCTGCTGTTCCGGGCCGGCTCCCTGCCGGCGGTGGGGGCCCTGCTCGCCCGGCTGGGCGGGGGATGGAACGCCTGGCCCCTGGACCTGCCCGCCCTGCTTTTGCTGGCGGCGCCGCTGCTGTGTGTGCCGACGCTGGAAAACCTGCCCAGGCTGGGGCGGGAAGCGGCTCCGGAGCGGGCGGCGCTGGTGGGATTTACGGGTATTTTGGCGGTGGGCCTTGCCTGGCTGGCTGGATTGGCGGCGGGCGGGGAGAACGCGTTTATCTATTTTCAGTTTTAGCCTATGAAAAAGACTTGGATTTTTTGGATCAGCCTGGTTTTGCTGCTGTCGGTCCCTGCGACGCTCCTGGCCTGGGGCTTCGGCCTGCCGGAGCAGTTTGGTGACACCTTCCTAGGGGAGCTGAAGGAAAAAACCAGGCTCCTCTCCCAGACGGAGGGGAAGCGGATCGTCCTGGTAGGGGGCAGCAGCCTGGCCTTTGGGGTGGACAGCGCCCTCATAGAGCGGGAGCTGCCGGAATACCGGGTGGTCAACTTCGGCATGTACGCCGCCCTGGGCACCACGGTGATGCTGGACCTGTCGGAGCCCCTGATCCGGGAGGGGGACATTGTGATCCTCCTGCCGGAGCAGCAGAGGCAGACCCTCTCTGGCTTTTTTGACCCGGCGATCGCCTGGCAGGGGCTGGATGGGGCCTACGATCTGCTATCCTCCCTTCCAGGGGAGAAGCTGGCCCGGCTGGCCGGGGCGTTTCCGGAATTTGCCGGAGAAAAATGGGCCTATTTTCTCACGGAGACCCGGCCGGAGCCCCAGGGGGTCTACCGGAAGAGCGTTTTTAACGAATACGGGGATGCGGTCAGCCCCCTCTGCGGGGCGAACCGGATGCCGGGCGGCTATGAGGTTGACACGCCCATCGAATTTGACCCTGCCATGCTGACGGAGGAATTCGTCCGGCAGGTGGCAGGCTATCGCCGGGCGCTGGAGGCCCGGGGGGCCCAGGTGTGGTACGGCTTTTGCCCCATGAACGCTCTGGCCGCCCAGACCCAGGGGATCGAGGACTTCTGCCAGGCGGTGACGGAAGAGATGCATCTTCCCATTCTGGGGGACCCCAGGGACAGCATTCTTCCTGCCGGGTGGTTTTTCGACACCAATTTCCATCTCAATTCCAGCGGAAAGACGGTCTACACCCGTCTTTTGGTCCGCAACATCAAGGCCATGCTGGGGGACAGCAGCCCCACCCAAATCGCTCTGCCTGCCATGCCTCCCTTGGACCAGACGCTCCTGGAGGGGGACAACACCGACGCCGAATGCTTTACCTATACCGAGGATGCCTCCGGCCTGACGGTGACGGGCCTGACCCCGGAGGGGCAGACCCGGCAAACCCTGACGGTGCCCGCCTCCTGGGAGGGAAAGCCGGTGGTGGCCATCGCCGCCGGGGCCTTCTCCCAGGCCGAGGTTTTGGAGCGGGTGACGGTCCAGGGCAATATCCGCGCCATTGGCGACGGGGCCTTCTCCGGCTGCGGCGCCCTGGGGGAAATTCGGCTCACCGCTTTAGATCCGGGGACCTGCCGGGTGGGGCAGGACCTGCTGGAGGGGACCTCCGCCCGGATCTTGGTGACGGAAAAAGCCCTGCCGGATTACAAAACCAACTATTTCTGGTCAATTTACGCTGATTGGATCGACGCCTATTCGTAATTTAAAAGGAGGCAGTGTATGGAAGGCTTTTATTTGGCGGTGGACATCGGCGCGTCCTCCGGTCGGCACATCCTGGGCCATGTGGAGGACGGGCGGTTGGTTTTGGAGGAGGTCTACCGGTTTGAAAACCGCCAGCTCCGCCGAAACGGTCACGACTGCTGGGATATGGAAAATCTCTGGCAGGGTATTCTGGAGGGAATGCGGCAGTGCAAGGCCCTGGGCAAAATTCCCGATACCATGGGCATCGACACCTGGGCGGTGGACTATGTGCTTTTGGACGGGGACGGGAACCAGATCGGCGACGCGGTGGCTTACCGGGACAGCCGCACCGCCGGGATGGACGCCCTGGTGGACGCCATCGTGCCCCGGAGCGAGCTGTATGCCCGCACCGGCATCCAGTATCAGACATTCAACACCGTCTATCAGCTCATGGCCCTGAAACAGGAGAACCCGGAGCAGCTGGAGCGGGCGGAGAGTCTGCTGATGATCCCGGACTATTTCCACTACCGGCTTACCGGGGTAAAGAAGCAGGAGTACACCAACGCCACCTCCACCAGCCTGGTGAACGCGGCGGACAAGACCTGGGATCGGGAGTTGATCGCCCGGCTGGGCCTGCCGGGGAAGCTCTTCGGGGAGCTGTCCATGCCGGGGACCGTCGTCGGAGACCTGACCCCCGCAATACAGGAGGCTGTGGGCTTCAACACCACCGTGGTCCTGCCCGCTACCCACGACACCGGCTCCGCCTTTCTGGCGGTGCCTGCCCGGGACGACCGGGCGGTGTATCTGTCCAGCGGCACCTGGAGCCTGCTGGGGGTGGAAAATGAAGCGCCCATCACCACCGAGGCCAGCCGCCTGCAAAACTTTACCAACGAGGGCGGGGCCTGGTATCGGTTCCGCTACCTCAAGAACATCATGGGCCTGTGGATGATCCAGTCCATCCGCCGGGAGCTGAATGGCGTGGCCTATGTGGCGGGCAAGACCAGCGCCCATGCTTCCGGGCGGACCTATTCCTTCCCAGATCTGATCGAGGAAGCGAAAAAGGCGGCGGACTTCCCCTCCATGGTGGACGCCAACGACGAGTCCTTCCTTTCCCCCGACAGCATGATCGACGCCATCAAGGACTATTGCGCGAAAACCGGCCAGCCGGCGCCTCAGACGGTGGGGCAAATCATGCAGACGGTGTATCGCAGCCTGGCCAGGTGCTACAAGGACGCCATCGAAGGCTTGTGTCAGCTCACGGGGAAGCAATACACCAGCGTCAACATCGTGGGCGGCGGCTGCCAGGACGGCTATCTCAATCAAATGACCGCCGACGCCACGGGCCTGCCCGTCTATGCCGGCCCGGTGGAGGGCACCGCCATTGGCAATCTCATGGTCCAGATGATCGCCGGCGGCGAATTTGACAGTCTGCAATCGGCCAGGGAGGCCGTGAAAAACAGCTTTGACATCAAGGAGGTAATCCCATGTTAGTGGAAACCAAAGCCAGAGTAGGCGTATTCGCCATCGCCCTGGGGGCCTATCTACCCCAGTTCCCCAGCCTGGTGCCGGAATTTCAGGGCCAGTATGCCGATTTCAAGAAGACCCTGCCGGACACGGTGGAGCTGATCGACGGTGGGCTTGTCACCACCAAGGAGCTGGCCCAGGCCGCCGGGGACAAATTCCGGGCCGCAGACGTGGATCTGGTGATCCTCCAGCTGCTGACCTATGCCACCAGCTACAATCTGCTCCCCGCCGTCCGGGATCTGGATGTGCCGGTGGTGCTGGTGAACCTGCAAAAAAAGCGGGCCCCTGACTATGCCAACACCGACACCGCCACCTGGCTGGGCCAGCTCTACGCCTGCGGCGCCGTGGGCGAAATGGTGGCCGACCTGGAGCGGGCAGGGAAGCGCCACGCGGTGATCACCGGCGTGGTGGAGGGGGGAGACCCCCACGCC
>CANRHF010000094.1 GCA_947630345.1 uncultured Oscillospiraceae bacterium
GTTCCCGGAGAACCAGCTCCTCGAAGGTAAACTGGGCGCTGTTGCTCTGGAGGAACATACCGCCGGCCTCCTTGGAAAGGAAGTCGATATTGCTGTCCACCTTCTCAAAGAGAGCCACCACCAGCTGGTGATGCTCGTTTTCCATCCCATGGCGGCGGAACAGGCGCAGCAGGCGCATAGCCATGTCCAGATTGAAGCGGGTGTCCTCCGTGGCGATGAGCAGCTGGTCCAGCCGCCCCAGCCGGTCCAGCAGGGCCTGGACGCAGGCCTGGGAGTCCGGCGGGGCCTCCAGCCAGGTGAAGGCCGGCTCCTGCCCCAGCTGGGGCACGTCCATGGAAAGAGCCGCCCGCTTGTGGGCCAGGTCCCGGTCCACGATCAGCGCCTCCAGGCCCCGGCCATCCGGCGCGGCGGTGTGGAAGGCGGTATTCTCCCAGGTGGACAGCAAAAATTCGCGGCTGAGAGCGCCAAAGCCCAGAATGCCCAAACCGAAGGGCCGGGCGGGCACATAGACGCCCCGCTCCTTTACGCCCGGGGCCCGCTCCATCAGAGTGCGCAGCGGCAGATGGTCCTGGAGGAAGCCCCGAATCAGCAGCTGCTCCCGGGACACCAGATAGGCGTCCAGATGGGGGTAGGACAGATTTTCAAAGCGGAGAAGATCGTTGTCCAGGAAGGCCGTGACCCGCAGGCCGGGGATGGAGGATCCCAGCTTCTCCAGCGCGTCCAGGCGGCCCAGATTGTTGTTTCGGCCGTCGGGCAGGAGCAGAATGTGGTATTTTTTGCCGGGCCGCAGGAACCGTTCCCAGGGCCGGGTCTCAGTCAGGGCGTCGATGTTGGCCCCCTCGTCCGCCTCCTTCTGGGGCACGAAGAGGATGGCCGCCCGGCGCTCCTGGGCCCGGATCCGGTCGATCATGCTTCTGGCGTCCTCCACCTCGCCGCAGACCACATAGATCTCCCGCTTCCACTGCATCCGCACCCGGTTGACCAGGGCCGCGTAGGCCCGGTGGAAAAAAGCGATCAGCAATGTCCGGATGGTGTAGACCGACATGATATAAAACAGCAGCGTGATGGCCGGATCGTCGAATCTCGTCAGGTCCGCCCCGAAGGTCATGGCCGACGGGGCCTGATAGGCGCACCGCAGCAGCAGATTCAGCATCTGGGCCGGGCTGGCGCTCTCCGGCAGCCGGGAAAAGAAGTACAGCGGGATGACGAACAGGTAGGTATACCCCACGATGAGGAAGCTGCGCACCCGCACCGACCGCTTGCGCAGCAGCCACGTCAGCAGGGCCATCCCCGCCAAATATCCCAGAAGTATCAGCATGGTGATCCGCTCCCCTCCCCGCGCCAGAAACAGTTCCAGCGTGGGATCGTGTTAGGACCATTATAGCAGAAAGCGGCAGTCTTTGCAATTGCCAGGGGCGGATTATTTTCTGCCGCCCCATTTTTGCCGCTTGGCACAGCCGCGGCGGCGGGGTGTTTTTCTCATCTTATCGCGTTTTTCATCGACTTTACGAACGCGCCGATATACTTCGGGGCGTCTTTCCCGTGCTTTTCAAGCAGCTTGACGATCGCGGAGCCGACGATGGCGCCATCCGAAAGGTCCGCCATTTTCTTTGCCTGCTCCGGTGCGGAAATACCAAACCCGATCGCACAGGGTACAATCGTATTCTCTCTTACCACCTGGACAATGGAAGCAAGGTCCGTCTTGATCTCGCTTCTCATGCCGGTCACACCGAGACTGGACACGATATAGAGAAAGCCTTCCGCTTCTTTGGCGATCATGGCAATTCGGCTTCCCGAGGTAGGCGCGATGAGGGATACAAGGTCCACGCCGTACCGCTTACAAAGGGGGTGGAACTCCTCTTTTTCTTCAAAGGGCAGGTCGGGCAGAATCAGTCCGTCGATTTCGAGATCCTTGCAGGTGGATATGAATTTTTCCGCGCCGTAGGAGAACACCACGTTGGCGTAGGTCATAAACACCATCGGCACTTTTACGTCCCGGCGAAGCTCCTGGACAAACGCGAAAATCTGATCCGTGGTGACGCCGCCATTCAGCGCTCTCAGGTTGGCGCCCTGAATGACCGGTCCTTCCGCGGTGGGATCGGAGAATGGGATCCCAAGCTCAATAAGGTCCGCGCCGTTTTCCACAGCGGCCTTTACCGCGGCGGCGGTGGTTTCCAGATCCGGATCTCCGCAGGTGATAAAGGGAATAAACGCTTTTCCATTTTCAAACGCTTTTCTGATGTTACTCATGGAGATCTTCCCCCCTGTAGCGGGCGATGGCCGCGCAGTCCTTGTCCCCTCTGCCGGAGATGGTAATGACGATGATCTTATCTTTCTCCATGGCCGGCGCGATCTTCATGGCGTGGGCAACGGCGTGGGCCGATTCGATTGCCGGAATGATCCCTTCCGTCTTGGCGAGATACTCGAAAGCGTTTACCGCTTCGTCATCCGTCACGGGCACATATTCCGCTCTGCCGATATCGTGGAGATAGGCGTGTTCAGGGCCTACGCCGGGATAGTCCAGTCCCGCGGAAATGGAGTAAACGGGGGCGATCTGACCGTATTGATCCTGACAAAAATAGGACTTCATCCCGTGGAAGATCCCGACTCTGCCGGTATTGATGGTCGCCGCCGTTTCAAAGGTGTCGATCCCTCTGCCTGCCGCCTCGCAGCCGATCAGCCGGACCCCTTGGTCTTCAATGAAATGATAGAAACTGCCGATGGCGTTGGAGCCGCCGCCTACGCAGGCGATCACGGCGTCGGGCAGCCGGCTTTCCTTTTGCAGGATCTGCTCCTTGATCTCCTTGGAGATCACCGCCTGAAAATCACGGACAATGGTCGGGAACGGATGGGGCCCCATCACCGAGCCGAGGCAGTAGTGGGTATCGGCAATGCGGGAGGTCCACGCTCGCATTGCCTCGGAGACCGCGTCCTTGAGGGTGGCGGTGCCGGTCTTGACGGAGATGACCTCCGCGCCAAGCAGCCGCATGCGGTACACATTCAGCGCCTGACGGATGGTATCCTCCTCGCCCATAAATACCACGCATTCCATTCCCATCAGCGCGGCGGCGGTGGCGGTGGCCACGCCGTGCTGACCGGCGCCCGTCTCGGCGATCAGCCTGGTCTTGCCCATCTTTTTAGCCAGAAGCGCCTGACCAAGCACGTTGTTGATCTTATGGGCGCCCGTGTGATTCAGGTCTTCCCGCTTGAGGTAGATCTTCCCGCCGCCCAGGTCCTTCGTCATTTTCTCGGCATAGTAAAGCCGGGAAGGTCTGCCGGCGTACTCATTGAGAAGCTCGGTAAGCTCCCTGTCAAACTCTGGATCATTCTTATAGTAATTATACGCTTCCTCCAGTTCAAGGACCGCGTTCATCAGCGTTTCGGGGATATACTGACCGCCGTGAATGCCGAAGCGTCCCTTTGGATTGGTCATGCTCCCTCCTCCTTTCTCACGGCGGCAACAAACGCCGCCATTTTGGTTTTGTCTTTTCGTCCGCCCGTTTCAATGCCGGAGCTGACGTCCACCCCATAGGGGCGGCGTGTTTTGACCGCGTCCGCCACATTATATGGGTCAAGACCCCCGGCAAGGAAATACGGTCTGGTGACATTTTGGATGAGATCCCAATCAAATACTGTCCCCGTGCCCGCGCCGGAATCCAGCAGCACATAGTCGGCGGTGCTTTGTTCGATCCTTTCCACGTCCCTTGCGGTCTTTACGCGAAACGCCTGGATGATCGGCATGTCCGTGAGCTGCCGCAGCCGGGCGATATACGCCTCGTCCTCGCCGCCGTGAAGCTGCGCCACGTCAATGATCTGGTCCCGCAAGAGCCTTGCGACGTTTAGGGGATCCTCATTAACAAACACACCCACCGCCTGAATTTCTCTCAGAAGCATTTGCTTTAACGTCATCGCTTGTTCGGGCGTCACATACCGCTTGCTTTTCGGAGCGAAAACAAATCCGATATAGTCGGGTTTTAATTCGTTTGCGGCCTCGATGTCACAGGGCCGGGAAAGGCCGCATAGCTTGATTCTTGTCATACCGCGCCTCGCAGTTCCGCCAGCTTGGCCTTTTTGTCGGCTGCCCGCATCAGCGTTTCCCCGATGAGTACCCCGTCCGCGCCGATTTCATGGAGCTTTGCAACATCTTCGGCAGTGCGCACACCGCTTTCGGAAACGAATAACACATCCTTTGGAATCAGCCCCCGAAGCCTGCGGCTGCGATCGGGATCTACGGAAAAATCCTTGAGGTTGCGGTTGTTGACGCCGATAATCCGGGCCCCCGCTTTTACCGCCCCACGAACTTCGTCTTCATCATGGGCCTCGACGAAAGCGGACAGCCCCAGCTCATCGCAGAGGGCAAGGTATTTCTCCAGGTCTTTTTCGGTCAGCATGGAGCAGATCAGCAGTACCGCCGACGCGCCCAGCGCCTTCGCCTCGTAGATCATATACTCATCCACCGTAAAGTCCTTCCGCAGGCAGGGGATGCTGACGGCCTTTGCGATCTCTTTGAGATATTCGTTCCTGCCTAGAAACCATTTTGGCTCGGTCAGGACGGAAATGCCGTCTGCCCCTGCCGCTTCGTACTCCTTGGCGATTTCCAGATAGGGAAAATCCGGCGCGATGAGCCCTTTGGAGGGAGACGCTTTTTTACATTCGCAGATAAAGGAGACGCCCGGCTTTTTCAGCGCCTGTTCAAAGGCAAAATCCCCCTTGGGCATGGACAGGGCTTGCTGTTTGAGCTGTGGAAGCGGGACCTTCATTTTTGCCTCCGCCACGCGCGTGCGGGCGTGTTCCGCGAGCTGATCCAGGATCGTCATACCGACGCCTCTGGGCGGTTGCTGACTTCGATCAGCTTGTGGAGGGTCTCCAGGGCCTTACCGGAATCAAGGATTTGCGCGGCAAGGGCAATACCGTCTGCCATGCTTTCTGCCTTGCCGCCAATATAAAGGGCCGCCCCCGCGTTCATCAGAACCGTATTCCGTTTCGGTCCCTGTTCTCCGTTTAAGATGGCAAGGGTGATCTTGGCGTTTTCCTCGGGCGTGCCGCCCTTCAGGTCCTCCTTGGCGCAGCGATCAAAGCCAAACTCTTCCGGGGTGATGACATAGGATTTGAACCAACCGTCCCGGATTTCGCATACCGTCGTCGGGGCGCTCATGGAGATCTCGTCCAGCTTGTCTTGTCCGTATACCACCATCCCCCGTTTTACGCCCAGGTTCATGAGCACCTGCGCTAACGGCATTACCAAGTATTCATCGTATACCCCTAAAAGCTGCATGGTCGGGCTGCCGGGATTGGTGAGGGGTCCTAAAATATTGAATACGGTACGGAAACCCAGTTCCTTGCGGATCGCCCCCACATATTTCATCGAGGTGTGATATTTCTGCGCGAAGAAGAAGCACATACCGACTTCATTCAGAAGCTCTATACATTTTTCCGGGCTTTGCTGAATGTTGACGCCCAGCGCTTCCAGACAATCCGCCGTCCCGCATTGGGAAGAAGCGGCCCGGTTGCCGTGTTTCGCCACCTTTATCCCGCCTGCGGCCGCGACGAGGGCGGAGGTGGTGGAAATATTGAAGCTGTGGGCGCCGTCGCCGCCGGTACCGACGATCTCGAGAAGATCTATACCCGCTTCCACTTTCGTCGCGTGGTCTCTCATGGCGGCGGCACAGCCCGCGATTTCCTCCGTGGTTTCCGCCCGGGTGCTCTTGGTCGCCAGCGCTGCCAAAAAGGCGGCATTCTGCGTCGGCGTCGTCTCCCCGCTCATGATTTCGTTCATGACGTTGTATGCTTCACTATAGGTAAGGTCCGCTTTATTGGATATTTTTTCAATCGCCGCTCTGATCATGATAATTTCTCCTTATTAATTAAATTTTTAGCGTTTGCTTTCCGTCGTTCAAATCTCTTATCAGGCGCCCGGGGCGCCACCAACGTTTTTTCAGCAGCATCTTTTTAACCTCCCGTGAAAAGGAAAAACTCCTTTGACTATTCACTGTCAAAGGAGTTAAAAAACGCCCTTGACAGAACAATACGCTCTGTCAAGGACGAATAAAAAACTTATCCGCGGTGCCACCTTGATTCATAGGAACGACCCTATGCCCTTAGCGGGGTACCAGCATACCCCCGGCATTTATACGCTTGCCTACAGCGTCGCAGAATACTTTGAGAAGCTCTCATTTGACTGCGCCCTCAGCGGTCCATTTGACAACTTGTTTCTTACCTGACTCTCAGCGCCACAGGCTCTCTGTAAAGGCATCATTGCCGTTATCTCCGCTTCAACGGTTTACTCTATTCAGTTTTAAATATTATATCACCGGTATAGAAAATTGTCAAGAAAAATCCCGGGGTTTTAGGAAGGCGCTCTTTAGCAGCGGCAAAACCGGCCACTTACGTGGCCGGTTCCGCTTTGAGAGAAGAGAGGAGGAATCAAAATGGAGTTTACTTCGTCTGCTTGGCTTTCTTTTCCCGCATCCAGCGCTTGACGATGGCGACCGTGCCCCAGGCGATCAGCCCGGCGGCCACGACGCCCTCGGCAATGAGGATGAAGTAGTAGTTCGGGAAGGGCAGCTGCCCGGCGGCCACGCCGTGGACGATGCCGTTCATGGCGTTGGAGTTGACGGTGGTATACAGGATGTGCTTCACCGCCTGGCGGGCATAGTACCGGGAGGCGGGATTGTTGATGTCCAGCTCCGCGTCGGTGTAGTAGCCCGTGAGCTTCAGGTCGCCGCCGGCCCGGATGCACTGCTCGGTGTCCATGACGCCGCCGCCGTCATAGTCGGTGATCACGGTGCCCCGGAAGCCCCACTCGTTGCGGAGCACGCCGGTGATCAGATTGTAGTTGCCGCCGGCCCAGGTGCAGCCGATCCGGTTAAAGGCGGACATCACCGCCATCACCGTGGGAATCTGGACCTGCTTCTCGGTGTAGGCGCCGTCCTTGTATTCCTGGACGGTGACGGTCTGGGTGCCCCGGCCCTCGATGCAGATCTGGAAGGGCTTCAGGTAGATCTCCCGGATGGCCTGCTCGTTGGCAAAGGTGGCCACATGGCTCCGGTGGTCCTCCTGATCGTTCAGGGCGAAGTGCTTGATGTAGGCATACACGCCCTTTTCAGCGCAGGCCGTGGAGGCCTGGAGGGCCATCTGGCCGGACATGAAGCCGTCCTCGGAGTAGTACTCGAAGTTCCGGCCGGCGAAAGGCGTCCGGTGGATGTTCATGGCCGGGGCGTACCAGCCGGAGATGATGCCGATGTACTGGTGGTTGCCCCAGTTGCCGTCGGCGGCCAGGCCGTCCTCACCCACATAGTAGCCGTGGTAGTAGGAGTTCTGCCGGTCCCAGCTGGCGGCGATGTTGGCCGCGCAGGGATAGGTGATGGAGTAGGGCTC
>CANRHF010000095.1 GCA_947630345.1 uncultured Oscillospiraceae bacterium
TCTCTGGTCAACCCGGAGCTGCTGGACTACGCCAAGCCGGGAGCTGAAATACACAACAGTGCTTATATGACCTTGGAGCAAGTCCTAAAGGTGATTTTGAAAGCGGAGGCCCTGGGAAAAACCGTTGTCCGCCTCCACTCCGGGGATTCCAGCATCTATGGAGCGGTGCGGGAGCAGTTCGACGAGCTGGAGAAACGGGGCGTCGCCTACGACGTCTGCCCCGGCGTCAGCGCCTTCTGCGGGGCGGCGGCCTCCCTGCGGGCGGAGTACACCCTGCCCGGGGTGAGCCAGACGGTGATCATCACCCGCACCGCCGGCAGGACCGCCATGCCGGAGGGGGAGGACATCCCCTCTCTGGCCCGGCACGGGGCCACCATGGTCCTCTTCCTCAGCACCGGGCTGACGGAAAAGCTGCAGCAGGAGCTGCTGGCCGGGGGCTACGCCCCGGACACCCCGGTGGCGGTGGTCTACAAGGCCACCTGGCCGGATGAGAAGATCTTCCGCTGCACCGTGGGGACCCTCCATGAGACTGTGGAGAAAAGCGGAATTCGCAGCACGGCCCTGATCATCGTGGGCGGCTGCATGGGACCGGAATACCTCCGCTCCCGGCTCTACGCCCCGGAATTTTCCACCGGCTTCCGGGCGGGTACGGACCAATGATCGCCCTGCTGGCCTTCAGCCGTCAGGGCTGCCGTACCGCGCGGATAATCCGAGCTGAATTTGCCGAGGAGGTCCGGCTCTATGCCCCGGAGAAGCTGGGGCAGCCGGATTTTGCCCCCACCGCCTCTCCCCTGTCGGAATTTGTCGGGCCCCTGTTCCGGCAGGCTTGCGCCCTGATCTTTGTGGGCAGCGTGGGGATCGCCATCCGGGCCATCGCCCCCCATGTCCGGGACAAGCGGACAGATCCGGCGGTGCTGGCGGTGGACGAGCTGGGGCATTTCGTCATTCCCCTGCTCTCCGGGCACATTGGCGGTGCCAACGCCCTGGCGAACCGGCTGGCGGCGGCCCTGGGGGCCACCAGCGTGGTCACCACCGCCACGGATATCAACGGCCGGTTTTCCGTGGACGCCTGGGCCGCAAGCCACGGCTATGTTCTTTCCGACATGGGCCTGGCCAAGGCGGTGTCCGCCGCCATTTTGGAGCGGGAAATTCCCATTTCATCGGCCCGGCCCCTGCCGGAGCCGCTGCCTCCGGGATTGGTGGCCGGAGACACGGGAGAATTGGGCATTCGCCTCTCCTGCCGGGAGGAAAAGCCATACAATCACACTTTGCTTTTGATCCCCAGAGTCCTCACCCTGGGCGTCGGCTGCCGCCGGGGCACGTCGAAAGAGGCCATCGCCCAGGCGGTGGAAGCGGTATTTCAGGAGGCGGGGCTGCGGCGGGAGGCGGCGGCGGAGGCGGTCACCATCGACCTGAAAAAGGACGAGGAGGGGCTGATCGCCTATTGCCGGGAGGCGGGACTTCCCCTCTCCTTTGCCTCGGCGGAGGAGCTGCGGCAGGTGCCGGGGGACTTCACCCCCTCGGAATTTGTCCGCCGGATCACCGGGGTGGACAACGTCTGCGAGCGGGCCGCCCTGCTACCGGGCGGGAATTTGATCGTGAAAAAAACGGCCCGGGCCGGGGTCACGGTGGCGGTGGCCGAACGAAATTGGGAGGTAACATCATGGGAAAAGTAACCGTTGTGGGCATTGGTCCCGGAAATGGGGAAAATATGACGTTTTTGGCAGACCTTGCCCTGAAAAATTGTCAGGTTTTGGCAGGATATACGGTTTATGTAAACCTTGTAAAGGACCGCTATCCGGGAAAAGAGATCATCACCACCCCCATGACCGGGGAGACGAAGCGCTGCCGCATGGCCCTGGACGCCGCCAAGGCGGGAAAACAGGTGGCCATGGTCTGCTCCGGGGACAGCGGCGTTTACGGCATGGCGGGGCTGCTGTACGAGCTTCGTGGGGACGAAAAGGAGCCGGAAATTGAAGTGGTCCCCGGCCTGACCGCCGCCCTCAGCGGCGGGGCGCTGCTGGGAGCGCCCCTGACCCACGACTTCTGCGTTCTCAGCCTCAGTAACCGGCTGACGCTCTGGGAGCTGATCGAAAAGCGGCTGGACGCCGCCGCGGCCGGGGATTACACCCTGGTTCTCTACAACCCCGCCAGCGGGGCCCGGCCCGACACGCTCCGGCTGGCCTGTGAGCGGCTTTTGCGGGTCCTTCCGGGGGACCGGCCCTGCGGCATTGCCCGGAACATTGGCCGGGAGGGGGAAAGCTGGGAACTTTTAACGCTGGAACAGCTCCGGGACTATCCGGCGGACATGTTCTGCACCGCCTTTGTCGGCAATTCCACTACCCAGATCATCGGCGGCAAGCTGGTGACCCCCAGAGGGTACCCCAATGTGTAAGCTCTGCGTCTTTGCCGGCACCAGCGAGGGCCGGCTGCTGGTATCTTGGCTTGCCGGGCAGCCGGTTTCCGTCACCGTCTGCGTGGCAACGGAGTACGGGGAAAGTCTGCTCCCCCAGGGGGAAAACCTGACCGTTTCCGCCAAGCGGCTGACACGGGAGGAGATGGCTGCCCTCTTTGCCCGGGAACGGTTTGATCTGGTCATCGACGCCACCCACCCCTATGCCCAAGAGGTGACGGAAAATCTCCAGACCGCCTGCCGAGAGACCGGGATTTCCTATCTGCGGCTGCTCCGAACCGGAGGAGAAGCGGCCCCAGGCCGGTATTTTTCCGAGATCGATCAGGCCATTGCCTATCTGTCCGGCACTGAGGGGATCATCTATCTCTCCACCGGCAGCAAGGAACTGACAAAATTTGCGGGGATCCCGGACTTTGCCCAGCGGGTCTACGCCCGGGTGCTGCCTATGGAGGCCAGTCTGGCGGCCTGCCGGGAGGCGGGGCTTCCCCCTGCCCATATCCACGCCATGCAGGGGCCCTTTTCCCGGGAAATGAACCGGGTGGCCCTGGCCATGACGGGAGCCAAATTCCTGGTGACCAAGGAGGCCGGGCCCGCCGGCGGCTTTGGGGAAAAGGCCCAGGCCGCCCAGGATGTGGGGGCGGAGCTGGTGGTCATTGGCCGCCCGCCCCAGGGGGAGGGGCTGTCCTTAGAGGAGACGATCTCCCTGCTGGAGGCCCGGTTTTCCCTCCGCCGCCAGCCCCAGGTCACAGTCGTGGGCATTGGCCCGGGGAGTCTCCAGGGCCTGACCCTGGAAGCCCACCAGGCCATTCGGGAGGCGGACTGCCTGATCGGCGCCAAGCGAATGCTGGCCCTGGCCGCCCCCGGGCAGGCGGCGTACCCCGCCATCGCGCCGGAGGCCATCGTGGCCCTGATCCGGAGCCACCCGGAATACACCCGATTCGCCGTCCTCCTGTCGGGGGACACGGGATTTTACAGTGGCGCCAAGAAACTGCTGCCCCTGCTTTCCGGCTGCCCTGTGACGGTCCTGCCGGGGATCAGCAGCCTCAGCGCCCTCTGCGCCAGACTGGGGGTCTCCTACGAGGATGTCTTCCCTGTCAGCCTCCACGGGCGGGACACCGATATCCTCCCCTGGGTGGCCCGGCATCAAAAGGTCTTTGCCCTGGTGGGCGGGGAGAACGGCATTGCCCAGCTCTGCGCGCGGCTGACCCAGGGCGGCTTCGGCGAGGCCCAGGTCACCGTGGGGCAGAATCTGGGCTACCCGGAGGAAAATATTGTCACCGCGCCGGCCCGGGCGCTCCAGGAGCGGCCCTTCCCCTCCCTCAGCGTGGCCCTCATTCAGCATGACAAGCCTTGGAAGGCGGCCATCGGCCTTCCCGACGAGGCGTTTCTCCGCGGCGAGGGCATCCCCATGACCAAAAGCGAGGTGCGGGCGGTGTGCCTGTCCAAGCTGGCGCTGCCGGAGGACGCGATTTGCTGGGATGTAGGGGCAGGCACCGGCTCGGTGTCCGTGGAAATGGCCCTCTCCGCTCCCCGGGGGCAAGTGTACGCCATTGAGAAAAAAGCGGAGGCCCTGACCCTGCTAAACAAAAACCGGGAGCGATTCCTGCTGGAAAATCTGATCCCCGTGGCCGGGGCCGCCCCGGAGGCGTGCCAAACTCTGCCGCCGCCCAGCCATGTGTTCCTGGGCGGGGCCGGGCGGGAGCTGCCCGCGATCCTGGAACTGATCCGGGAGAAGAATCCCAAGGCCCGGATCGTCGCCACCGCCATCACGTTGGAGTCTGTGGGACTTCTGAACGCCGCCATGGCGGACTTTGCCTGCGCCGAGGCGGTCTGCGTCACGGTGGCCCGGGACAAAAAGGCGGGGCCGTACCATCTGATGATGGGGCAGAACCCGGTGTACATCTTCACCTTTCAAAACTGAGGTAGAGCTATGGCATACTCCATTATGATCCAGGGCACCATGTCCAACGCCGGCAAGAGTCTGATCGCGGCGGGCCTGTGCCGCCTGTTCCGCCAGGACGGCTACCGGGTGGCCCCCTTCAAGAGCCAGAACATGGCCCTCAATTCCTTCATCACCGCCGACGGCGGGGAGATGGGCCGGGCCCAGGTGGTCCAGGCGGAGGCGGCGGGCATCGCCCCAGACGTGCGAATGAATCCCATTCTCCTGAAGCCCACCACCGACGTGGGCAGCCAGGTCATCGTCGCCGGGCAGGTCCAGGGCAATATGCGGGCCATGGAATACTACCGCCGGAAGCGGGATTACATCCCCGCCATTCTGGAGGCCTACCGGTCCCTGGCGGCGGAATTCGACATCATCGTCATCGAGGGGGCCGGAAGCCCGGCGGAGATCAATCTCAAGGGCGCCGACATTGTGAACATGGGCATGGCCCGCATGGCGGACGCGCCGGTGTTCCTGGTGGGCGACATCGACCGGGGCGGGGTCTTCGCCCAGCTCTACGGCACCGTGGCCCTGCTGGAGCCGGAAGAGCGGGCCCGGATCAAGGGCACCATCATCAACAAATTCCGGGGCGACCGGGCCATTCTGGAGCCGGGGCTAAAGCAGCTGGAGGCCCTCTGCGGCGTGCCGGTGGCGGGGGTCGTGCCCTTTACCCAGGTGGACATTGACGACGAGGACAGTCTCAGCAGCCGCTTTTCCCCCAGGGAGGAGCAAAAGCTGATCGATATCGCCGTGATCCGCCTGCCCCGCATCTCCAATTTCACCGACTTTTCCCCCCTGGAACGGTACGCCAACGTATCGGTGCGGTATGTGGAGCGGGTGTCCCAGCTCCGGCAGCCGGATCTGATCTTCCTCCCCGGCACCAAAAGCACCATCTCCGACCTGCTCTGGCTGCGGCAGAGCGGCCTGGAAGCCGCAGTGTTGAAGGCGGCGGCCAGCGGCACGCCGATATTCGGGATCTGCGGCGGCTATCAGATGCTGGGCAGGACTATTTCCGACCCAGAGAGGGTGGAGGCGGGCAGTCCTCAGACGGTTCGGGGCATGGGGCTGCTGAAGCTGGACACGGTTTTTCACGGGGAGAAGGTCCAGACCCAAGTCAGCGGCCGTTTTGGGATCCTGCCCGGGCTGCTGGCCCCCCTGACCGGGCTCCGGTATCAGGGCTATGAAATTCACATGGGCCGGTCTGGGGAGGCGCTGCCCCCCATCGTCTGCCAGGGGGCGGTCTACGGCAGCTATATTCACGGACTGTTCGACGCCCCGGGGATCGCGGACTCCCTGCTCCAATCGCTATGTCGGAAAAAGGGCGTGGATTTTGCCCAGCTCCAAGCCTTCGACGCCACCGCCTACAAGCAGCGCCAGTATGACAAGCTGGCTCAGGTCCTCCGGGAGAGCCTGGACATGGACCTGATCTACAAGGCCCTGCGGAAGCAGCTTTAGCTATTGCCGCCCCCTGCCGGGGGGCGGCAATGGTTATGTTTTTGCGGAAGGAGCTTTAGCTTTTGCCGCCTCCGGGTGGGGGCGGCAATGCCTATTTTTTGCGGTAAAATTAGGTGGGAATTTTATTTTTCCTTTCGATTCGCGACGCAATTTATTACAAACGCGATTGAATTAGCCATCAATCCCGCATTCAACAAAATTTGATTCTTTCCATCCTGAAAAAATACAAAGAGCCAGACAAATTAAACCGGCCAGCGCAAAAGCAATGCCCCAAAATAATAGAATTCCTTTTTTACTCATTTATAAATCCTTCCCTTTCCGGCATTTTGACCGTATAATAAGGATCATTCCCAGCAGCATAAGCGGAAAAGAAATGCCAAGCGCGAAACCGGAAAGCATCTCTTGAATATCCGTTCCGCCAATGAACTGTGAAAAGATCAGAAAAACGATTCCAGAAAGGGATATTACAATGCCAATCAGCATGAATTTCTTATTTTTAAGGTCTCGCGCTTCCTTCATCATTTGCAGGATCCGCTGATGATCGTATGGATGGACGCTTTTTTCTTCTCCATCAAGCAATTCCGCTACAGTAATATTTAATTCCTGACACAGCGGTTCCATAATGGAGTAATCGGGCATACACTTTCCTGTTTCCCATTTTGAAATCGTTTTATGGGAAACGCCCAGCCGTTCGGCAAGCTGCTCTTGCGTTAAATTTCGCTCTTTCCGCTTTTTGAATATAAATCTACCGATTGCGATCTGATCCATATCTTCATTCCTCCAGCGTGTCTTTTGGATAGATTATACCTTTTTTGCCCTGAAAACAACACCCCTTGTAAGGCGAATATGGGTGGAATGGGCATTTTGAGAGCAGCGATTTCCATTCGTGAAAATTCAGGCCCCGCCGGCGGCGGGGCCTGTTTGGTATTTTAAGTGCTTACACGCCGGAGTAGGCGGCAAAGCCGGCGTCGATGGGCAGCACCACGCCGGTGACGGCGCTGGAAGCCTTGTCGTCGCACAGGAAGAACACGCCGCCCAGGAGCTCCTCGCTCTCCACAAAGCGGTTCATAGGCGTCCCGGCCAGGATCTTGGCGGTCCGGGCGGTGGGGGTGCCGTCGGGGTTGAACAGCAGGGCCCGGTTCTGGTTGGACACCAGGAAGCCGGGGGCAATGGCGTTGCAGCGGATGCCGGAGCCGGCAAAGTGGGTGGCCAGCCACTGGGTGAAGTTGGACACCGCCGCCTTGGCGCCGGAGTAGGCGGGGATCTTGGTCAGGGGGATATAGGCGTTCATGGAGGAGATGTTCAGGATCACGCCGTGCTTCCGCTCCACCATGTCCTTGGCAAAGACCTGGGTGGGCAGCAGGGTGCCCTGGAAGTTCAGCTTGAACACGAAGTCCACGCCGCCGGCGTCCAGATCAAAGAAGGTCTTG
>CANRHF010000096.1 GCA_947630345.1 uncultured Oscillospiraceae bacterium
CCAGGGGCTGCTGGGGGGGGTGAACGCCGCAAGAAGCGTCCAGGGGAAGGAGCCCGTGATCATCACCCGGGACATGGGCTATATCGGCATCCTCATCGACGATCTGGTGACCAAGGGCACCGAGGAGCCCTACCGGATCATGACCAGCCGCTCGGAATACCGCCTGCTCCACCGGCAGGACAACGCCGACCGGCGGCTCACCGAGCTGGGCGCAAAAATTGGTCTGGTGGATGAGGCCCGCCGCCAGGCGGTGGCGGAAAAATACCGGGCGGTGGAGCGGGAGGTCCACCGCCTGAAGGGGGCCGGCGTGGCGGAGAGCAAGGCCCTCAACGAGATGCTCCGGCAGCGGGGTTCCGCCCCGGTGACCGGCTCCGCCCGGCTGGCGGAGCTGCTCCGGCGGCCCCAGGTGGACTATGACGACCTGGCCCCCTTCGACCCGGACCGGCCGGACCTGGCCCCGGAAATTCGGGAGGCGGTGCAGATCGAGACGAAATACGCCGGGTATCTGGCCCGGCAGGAAAAGCAGGTGGAGCAGTTCCGCCGGGAGGAATCCCGGGCCCTGCCCCCGGATATCGACTATTCCGCCATCCAGGGCCTGCGGCTGGAGGCCCGGGAAAAGCTGGCCCGGATTCGGCCGGTGTCCCTGGGCCAGGCCGGGCGGATCTCCGGCGTCAGCCCGGCGGACATCGCCGTGCTGATGATCTATCTGGACAGCCGGGAAAGCGGGACCGGCGAATAGGGCACCCCTGTGAATATTCCATTAAATTTTCCGGACAGGGTAGCCTCTGCCCGGAAAATATGCTATAATAGGTCAAATATCCATTGGAGAGGCTTGCTATGCTGGAACTTTTGGCGCCGGCTGGGTCCATGGAGGCCCTCCGGGCGGCGGTGCAGAACGGCGCGGACGCCGTGTACCTGGGCTACGAGACCCTGAACGCCCGCCAGGGCGCGAAAAATTTTACCCCCCAGACCGTCACCGAGGCGGTGCGCTACTGCCACATCCGGGGGGTGGCCGTCCACCTGGCGCTGAACATCCTGACCTCCGACCGGGAGCTGGACCAGGCGGCGGAGCTGATCCGCCAGGCCGCCCTCAGCGGGGTGGACGCCTTTATCGTCCAGGACCTGGGGGTGGCGGAGTTCTGCCGCCGGATCGCCCCGGACATTCCCATCCACGGCTCCACCCAGATGACCATCCATTCCCTGCCGGGGGTGCAGATGTGCGCCGCCTGGGGTATGAAGCGGGTGGTCCTCAGCCGGGAGCTGAGTCGGGAGGAGATCAGCTATATTTGCCACAATTCCCCCATTGAGATCGAGGTTTTCGTCCACGGGGCGCTGTGCATGTGTTATTCCGGCCAGTGCTACCTGTCCGCCGCCATTGGGGGCCGGTCCGGCAACCGGGGCCGGTGCGCCCAGCCCTGCCGCCAGAGCTACGGCTACGGCCGCTGGGAGGACAAGTACCCCCTGAGCCTGAAGGACAACTGCCTGGTCACCTACTTAGGGGAGCTGGCGGCCTTCGGCGTGACCTCCATTAAATTGGAGGGCCGGATGAAGCGGCCCGAGTATGTGGCGGCGGTGACCCAGGTGTACCGCCAGGCCCTGGACGGCAAGGCCGTCACCCGTGAAATGATGGACAAGCTCCTGGCCGCCTTCAACCGCCAGGGCTTTACCGACGGCTACTATACCGGCAGGACGGGGCCGGAGATGTTCGGCATCCGTCAGGAGCCGGGTGGGGAGGCCCCCTGGATGAAGGAGGCCCGCCAGAGCTACGAGGCCGGAGAGACCCCCCGGGTGGGGGTGCGGATGGCGGCCTCGGTGACCAGCCTGGGCAGCCGCCTGACCGTGGCGGACCCGGAGGGACGGGTCTGCCGGGTGGAGGGACCCAAGGGGGAGCCCGCTCGGAATGTCCTGCTGACCCCGGAGGCCCTGGCCGCCCGGCTGTCCAAGACCGGGGGCACCCCCTACAAGTGCCTGGATATCCAGGCGGAGGTGGAGCCGGGCTTCACCCTCTCCGCCGCCGCCATCAACGGCCTGCGGCGGGACTCTCTGAATCAGCTCACCGCCCTCCGGGCCCGGCGGGAGCCGCCCCGGCTGGGAAAGACCCCCCAGATCCGCCATGTGGCCGGGCCCAGGAGTCATCCGGCGGTGAACGTCCAAATCACCACCCGGGAGCAGGCCACGGAGCGGCTGCTCCGCACGCCGCTGTCGGTGCTGTATGTGCCCATCCACCTGCTGCGGCAGGACCCCGCCTGGTGCCAGAGCTTACTGACTCGGGTCCGGGTCTGCGCCGTGCTGCCCCGGATCGCCCACGATCCGGAGCTGCCCAAGCTCCGCCAGGCCATGCTGGACCTGCGGACCCTGGGGGTGCGGGAGGTGCTGGCAGGGAACCCCGGCCTGCTGCTCCCGGCCCGGGAATGCGGCATGGCGGTGCGGGGGGATTTTGGGCTGAATCTGTACAATTCCGCCGCCGTCAATCAAATCGCCCGGCTGGAGCCGCGCTCCGCCACCTTGAGCTTTGAAATGACCCTGCCTCAAATTCGGGACGTGAGCAAGGCGGTGGACTGCGAGATCCTGGCCTATGGGCGGCTGCCCCTGATGGTGACGGAAAACTGCCTGATCCGGGGCCGCACCGGGGCGTGTACCTGCGACCTGGCCCCTACCAAGCTGATGGACAAGACCGGGGCGGAATTTCCCGTGCTGCGGGACGGGGATACCTGCCGCTCGGTGTTGTATAATGGCCGGAAGCTCAACCTGCTGGACCGGCAGGAGGATCTGAACCGTCTGGGCCTGTGGGCGGTCCGGCTGCTATTCACCACGGAAAACAGCCGGGAAGTGGACCAGGTGCTCCAGGCCCTGGAGAGCCCCGCCGCCTTCGACCCCGGGGGAAGCACCCGGGGACTGTATCTGCGGGGCGTGGACTGAAACCCGCCCCGGAAGGGGGAAGCACAATGACACAACTGATTTTGGCCTCCGCCTCACCCCGGCGGCGGCAGCTGCTGCACCTGCTGGGGATGGACTTCAGCGTTCGCCCGGCGGATATCGACGAAAAAATGGATCCGGAGATGCCGCCGGAGGCGGCGGTGGCCCGGCTCAGCGCCAGGAAGGCCGCCGCCGCCCTCCGGGCCCCGGGAGAAGTGATCCTGGCGGCGGACACGGTGGTGGTGCTGGACCGGAAGGTGCTGGGAAAGCCCCAGAGCCGGAATGAGGCCCGGGAAATGCTCCGGGCCCTGTCCGGCGGGGAGCATCTGGTGATGACCGGCGTCACGGTGGCCTCCGACCGGGGGACCGAAACCGGCACGGAGATCACCGCCGTCCAGTTCCGGGAGCTGGAGGACTGGGAGATCGAGGAGTATCTCGCTACCGGCGAGCCCATGGACAAGGCCGGGGCCTATGGCATTCAGGGCGGCGGGGCGGTGTTCGTCACCGGCATCGCCGGGGATTTCTATAACGTGATGGGACTTCCGGTGTGCCGGGTCTACGGGATGCTCCGCAGGCTGGCCCCGGAGCTTTGGGAGGACCGAGCATGAGACACTTTTTCACCGGGCGGATCCGGCTGATCCTGGCTTTGGCGGTGATCCTGGCGGTGGTGCTGGGGGTGGCGTCCAGCCTGACAGGGCGGGACTATCCCGGCATCCTGGTGCAGAGCGTTCTGTCCCCCATTCGGGCGGGCGCGGACAGCCTGGTGCGCCAGGCGGAGAAATTTTACAGCTATATGTTCCGCTACGAGGCCCTGGAGGCGGAGAACGCGGCCCTGCGCCAGCAGATCGCCCAGATGCGGGAGGACGCCCGGAACGCGGACACCGTCTCCCGGGAAAACGACCGGCTCCGGGCCCTGCTGGATATGCAGAGCCTCCACGAGGACTACACGTTGCTGGACTGCTATATCATCAGCCGGGATTCGGTGGACTGGGCCGGGGGCTTTACCCTGAACCGGGGCGCCTCCTCCGGCGTGGAGGAGGGGATGTGCGTCATCACCGCCAACTCCGAGGTGGTGGGCATCATCGAGGAGGTGGGGCCCAACTATTCCCGGGTGCGCACGGTGCTGGACTCCACTTTGGAAATTTCCGCCACCATCGCCTCCTCCGGCTACAACGGCATGGTCCGGGGGGACTACACCGGCGGCTACGCCGACATGATGCGGATGGACTATCTGCCCACCTCCGCCGTGATCCGCAACCAGGATCAGGTGGTCACCTCCGGCTCATCCATGTACCCCAAGAACCTGGTGCTGGGCTATGTGGTGGACGCAGGCTTTTCCGACACCGGCGTGGCCAAGTACGCCATTTTGACCCCGGCGGTGGTCTTCGGGCAGCTGGAGCAGGTGTTCATCCTCACCAGCTTTGAAACGGCGGAGTGAGCCATGGCACGACGGAGAAAGTACGAATTTCGGCCGGATAAGACCGGCCCCGGGCTGCTCAGCAGGCTGTATCTGACCAAGCTGCAGCGGCTGGCCCTGCTGAAATGGGTGCTCTACGGCCTGCTGGTACTCTTCGCGGCCCTGCTACAGGACGTGATCTTTAGCCGCCTGCGGCTGTTCGGCGCCGCCACTGACCTGGTGCCCTGCGTGATATTGACGGTGTGCGTGCTGGAATGCTCCGAGGGGGGCTGCGTCTTCACCCTGGCGGCATCCTGTGTCTATCAGTTTTCCGGCTCCGCACCGGGGTATCATGTGATCGTGCTGCTGACCTTCCTGGGGGTGGGCGCCACAGTGTTTCGCCAGGCGTTCCTGCGGAAGGGCTTCAGCGCCACCCTGGTCTGCGTGGTGCCCTCCCTGCTGGCCTATGAGATCCTGGTGTTCGCCGTGGGCCTTTACGGCGGGCAGACCATCTGGTCCCGGATCGGGGGCTTTCTGGTCACCTGGCTGCTCACCTGTCTGGCTGCCCCGGCGGTGTATCCCGCCGCCAAGGCTATCAGCCGAATTGGAGGAGAAACATGGAAAGAATGACCCGTGTGCGGGTGAATGTGCTGATCACCCTGTTCAGTTTGGTGCTGGTACTCTTTGCGGCCCGGCTGTTTGATATTCAGTTTATCGAAACCCAGGGAGACACCAACAACGCAGACACCTTCATTACCGAGACCCGTGTGAAGGCCGCCCGGGGGGAGATCCTGGACCGGAACGGCAACGTGCTGGTGGGCAACCGGGCCAGCTATGACCTGGTGATCAACTACTTCGTGTTCATCGACTCGGACAACCCCAACCAGTACCTGTACCAGATGGTAAAGCTGTGCCAGGAGCGGGGCATCGACTATGCGGAGAACTTCCCCGTGACCAAGACCCGGCCCTTTGAGTACACCTTGGACCAGCAAAACACCGCCTGGCGGGGCTATTTCCAGGAATACCTCCACGACCTGGGCTACGATTCCGACATCACCGCCCCCCTGCTGATCCAGAAGCTCCGGGCCATCTACGACCTGCCCGACGAGTGGACCGACGAGGAGGCCCGGGCGGTGATCGGGCTGCGCTACGAGCTGCGTCTGCGGGTGCTGGTGCCCATCGCCAACTACCTGTTCGTCTCCGACGTGGACAACGACACCCTTTCGGAGGTGCTGGAGATGAACATCCCCGGCCTGAACGTGGAGGCCGCCACGGTGCGGGAGTATCATACCGACTGCGCGGCCCATATTTTGGGCTATGTGGGCGCCATGGACGATGAAGAGTGGGCGTACTACGGGGCGCTGGGCTATCCCATGGACGCCGACGTGGGCAAGGATGGACTGGAAAAGGCCTTTGAGGAACAGCTCCACGGAACCGACGGCATCCGCTGGGACGAGGTGACCTCCGACGGCACGGTCATCAACACCTATTACGACCCGGTGCCCCAGGCGGGCAACAACGTGGAAATCTCCATTGATCTGAGCCTTCAGATGGTGGCGGAGGATATGCTGGCCCAGACCATGGAGCAGCTCCGCTCAGATGAGACCGTGGTGGACGGCAAGGACGCCGAGGGCGCCGCGGTGGTCGCCCTCGATCCCCGCAACGGACAGGTGCTGGTGTGCGCCAGCTACCCCACCTACGATCTGAGTACCTTCTTTGAAAATTACAACGAGATTACGAAGGCCCCCTTCGACCCCCTGTTCAACCGGGCCCTGATGGCCACCTATCCGCCGGGCTCCACCTTTAAGCCCTGCGTGTCCATCGCCGCCATCGACTGTGGTCTGATCACCCCCAATACGGAGATCGAGGACCGAGGCCGGTACGACCGGTATATCGACTCGGGCTTCTATGCCGACTGCCTACAGTATTCCTCCAACGGCACCGTCCACGAGCACGTCAACGTGACCCACGCCCTGGAGGTCTCCTGCAACTATTTCTACTACTGGATCGGGGACCACCTCAGCGACTGGAACCTGCTGGACAACACCGCCAAGGGCATGGGCCTGGGGGAGCCCACCGGCGTGGAGCTGTACGAGGAGACCGGCTACCGGGCCAATCCCGAGACCAAGCGGCTGCTCCACGCCAACAATCCGGACGATGCCGGCTGGTATCAGGCCGACGCCATCATGGCCGCTATCGGCCAGTCCGAAAATAAATTCACCCCCATGCAGATGTGCGTCTATGCCAGCGTCCTAGCCAACCGGGGCCAGCGGTACAAGGCCACGTTCCTGAGCCGGGTGGTGTCCCCGGACTACCGGGAGCTGATCATGGAGAGCCGCCCCACCCTCTTAAGCACCTTTGAGATCTCCGACGAGGCCTACCAGGCCTACTCCCAGGGCATGTTCCTGGTGACCCAGCAGCCCGACGGCACCGCCCGGGTGGCCTTCGACGGCTTCAATGAACGAATCCGGGTGGCGGGCAAGACCGGCACCGCCGAGAACGGCATGGGCGTGGGCTCGGACCACGCGGCCTTCATCTGCTACGCCCCCATGGACAATCCAACCATTGCCATCGCCGTCTACGGCGAGAAGGCCGGCCACGGCAGCGCCGTGGCCAGCGTGGCCCGGGCGATTTTGGACGCATACTTTGCCGGCGGCGTGGAGGGCGAGATCGTGACCTCTGAAAATATGCCGGGTTAAAACGCGTCGCCCCGCCGGGATTCCGGCGGGGCGGTTCATTGAGGTGAACGGTCCCTTTGTCCGGCTGTTTTTCCACGGCAGGAAGGAGTCCGGGCGCGGAAACGGCCCAAATTCGCCTTCAAAAAAACCGAAAAATGTGGGTTTGTCAATGATATGTTACAAAGAAGGGTAATTGGAAAGCACCTGTTTTGGGGACTGCCAGTTGAGGGGAC
>CANRHF010000097.1 GCA_947630345.1 uncultured Oscillospiraceae bacterium
TCACCCAGGGAACGATGGAGCTTGCCCAGCGGCTTGCCGGCGGCTCCCACGGTTATCCCACCGGCCGCATGGCGCTGGGACTATTCCTGTCCCTGGGGCCGCTGGTGGGGATGCTGCTGTTTACCCGGCCAGGGATCCACGTCCTGCCATCGGCAGTGCGGACGCTCCGCCATGTTCTCTCGAAACCTGCCGGGATCGGCGTTCTCCTGCTTGGGGTAGTGCTGTTTCTGCCGGTACTCCTGCTGGCCGTGCTTTCCACGCTCATCGGCCGGATCCTCCAGCTTTTCGGCTGAAAAAGCCCGTTTTACCTGAAAATCCCCGCCAAAGCCCCCTGCCTTTGCCCGGCAAAAGCAGGGGGCTTTGACAATTCGCGCTTTTTCAAAGACCGGGCGGACGGTTCCTCCGACCGCGGTGCCCGTCCTTGCGAAACAGCCGGTTATTTTCGTTGACATTCTTTAAAAAAACGGGTAAAATAAGGGCGATCCGATTTCAAAAAGGGGGGAATACCATGGACGGGGGAAGTATAGTACCGGGGCGAAGTAGCCGCTTGCCCCGCCATGGGGCGCGCTGCTTGGGCCCATTACCGATCTTTTAAAAAAAGGAGGCTGGACCTTTGACAGAACGCTTTGAAATCGTGGAACGGGCGCTGGTGAAGATGCTGGAGGAGCGGAAATACACCACCCTTCGGGACATTCTGATCACCATGGAACCCAGCGACATCGCCGCCGTTTTTACCGGCCTGGAGGATGCCAAAATACCCCTGCTGTTCCGCCTGCTGCCCAAGGAGCTGGCGGCGGAGACCTTTGTGGAAATGGAAAACGACGCCCAGGAGCTGCTGATCCGGGGATTTTCGGACAGCGAGCTGAAGGAGGTCGTGGACGAGCTGTATGTGGACGACGCCGCCGACCTGGTGGAGGAAATGCCCGCCAACGTGGTCAAGCGGATCCTGCGCCAAGCGGACCCGGAGATGCGCAATACCATCAATCAGATCCTCCGCTACCCGGAAAACTCCGCTGGGTCCATCATGACCACGGAATACGTCTCCCTCCGGCCCACCATGACGGTGGAGGAGAGCATTCTCCGCATTCGCCGCCAGGGCATTGACAAGGAGACCATCTACACCTGCTATGTCACCCAGGACCGGACCCTGATAGGTCTGGTGACGGTGAAGGATCTGCTCCTGGCCGAGGACGACGACACCAAGATCGCGGACATCATGGTGACCAATCTGATCTCCGTCACCACCCAGACGGACCAGGAGGAAGTGGCCAATATGCTGTCCCGGTACAATTTCCTGGCCCTGCCCGTGGTGGACGGGGAGAACCGGATGGTGGGGATCGTCACCTTTGACGACGCCATGGACGTTTTGGAGGACGAGGCCACCGAGGACATGGAGATCATGGGCGGCATGCTGCCCTCGGAAAAGACATACTTAAAAAGCACCGTTTTTGACCTGTTCCGCCACCGGATTCCCTGGCTGCTGCTTTTAATGGTCAGCGCCACCTTTACCGGCATGATCCTGGCCTATTTCGAGGATGCCCTGGCGGCCCAGGTGGCTCTGACGGTGTTCATCCCCATGCTGATGGACACCGGCGGCAACTCCGGCTCCCAGTCCTCCGTCACCGTGATCCGGGCCCTGAGCCTGGGCGAGCTGCGGTTCGCCGATATCGGCCGGGTGATCTGGAAGGAGGTCCGCACCGCCCTGCTCTGCGGCGGGGTGCTGGCGGCGGTGTGCTTCGGGAAGGTCATGCTCATCGACCGGCTTTTGATGGGCAACACCGGCGTCACCGTCCTTGTGGCTGCGGTGGTGTGCCTGACGTTGTGGATCACTGTAGTGCTGGCCAAGGCCGTGGGCTGCACCCTGCCCCTGGCCGCCAAGCAGCTGGGCTTTGACCCGGCGGTGATGGCCAGCCCCTTCATCACCACCATCGTGGACGCCCTGTCGCTACTGGTGTATTTCGGCTGCGCCAAGGTCCTGCTGGGGGTGTGACCGGACATGAAGCTGCTGCTGTGCGCCCTCTACCTAGCCGCCCTGGGCGTCGCCGCCCACTTTATCGGCAACGCCCTGCCCAGGGCCTGGTTCCACTATGACCGCTTTCCCTGGCGGAGCTTTCCCTGGGAGCGGGACGGCCGAATCTACCGCAAGATCGGCGTCCACCGCTGGAAGGACCATGTGCCGGACATGAGCAAGCTCTGCCGGGATATGGTGCCCAAGGCGGTGGGGGCCCGCCCCACCGCCGCGCAGCTGCAAGCCCAGCTGGAGGAGAACATGGTGGCGGAGGCGGTCCACTGGGTCCTGGTCCTGCTGTCCCTGGGGGTGGTCTGGATCTGGCCCGGGATCGGGGGCGGGGTCGTCTATTTTCTGTCCCTCTGGGGAAATCTCCCCTTCGCGCTGATCCAGCGGTACAACCGGCCCCGGCTGGTCCGGCTGCTGGAGCGGCAAATTTCCAAACAGGAGGCTGCGCGATGACGAATATTTTTGTGGGCTTGATTTTTCTCTTTTTGGACCTGAACATCAATTTTGGCACGATCACCATCGGCCTGCTGCCGGCCTTTGTGGGCTACTATCTCCTGGCACGGGGACTCCAAACCCTGCCGGAGGACCCGGATTTTTCCAAGGCCCGGACTCTTTCCCTGGTCATGGCGGTCTACACCCTAGTGCTGTACATCCTGAACCTACTGGGCATTTCCTCCCAGCTGGGGTTGCTGAGATGGATCATCGACGCAGTGCGGCTGGTGGTGTCCTTCTCCATTTTGTACCTTCTGAACCGGGGGATCGGCCAGCTTCAGGTAAAGACCGGCAAAGACCTGGGCGCCGAGCAGCTCCGGCCCCTCTGGCTGGTGCTGGTGGTGCTGGAAAGCGTGGCGTTGGTAGTGAGCTGGATCCCGGTGGTGAGCGCCTTTGCCATAATGGGGTGCCTGGCGGTGCATATCGCCCTGCTGGTCCTCTATTACAACGTGAAAAAGAGCTACGAAGCCTAAAAATGGCCGCCCGCGGGCGGCCATTTTTAATAGAACAGCAGGGAGTACCAGGTGACCACGTCTCCCCCGTACTGGAAGGGCAGCCCCGCTTTTTCCAGGGTGTCCGTCAGCACGATGCCGTGGCTCTCCACGCAGGGGTGCATTTTCCCCGGCATCCGGCAGGGCAGCCCATCCAGGTAGGCGCACCGGGAACAGATGGCGCAGGCCTCGCTGGACAGCACATAGGGCGCCTCCCCCTCCTCCCGGAGCAGGTCCCGGACTCGGTTGGTGATTTTCTCATGGGGCTCCCGGGTGGCCAGGGTGGCCTCCAGGTCCGTCACGTCCACGCCCTCGGCGGCGGTGCCGATGACCAGGCACCGGCGATAGCTCAGGCACTTTTCCCGGCACTCCTCCACGCTGCCCACCCCCGGCGGACAGGCCCAGGTCTTGCCGTACATGGGGCACTCCTGTTGGCACACCGTCCGCACCCGGGCGGAGAAGGTCAGCTCCCGGGGATCGATGAAAAAGTAAGTATATAGCGGCAGCTCCGCCAGCTTTTCCTCCAGGCTTGTCTGATCCATGTCCGACCCTCCAAAATTCCGGCGGCGTTGTTCGTTTTCCGCCGGTTTTTTTCATTGTATCACACTGACGGCCAAAAATCCAGCCCTCTTTCGGCAGGGCATCCGGCCCAAAATTCTTCCATTGACAAATTCCCTCGATTTTTGTATGATGATGGGGAAAGTTACCGCCGGACCCAAAAAGAAAGGATGAGGCCAATGGAACCCGCCGTTCGAGAGAACTACCTGTCTGTGCTTCGCTCCGAGCTGATCACCGCCCTGGGCTGCACCGAGCCCATCGCCATCGCCTATGCCGCGGCCCGGGCCCGGCAGGTCCTGGGGGAATTTCCGGAGCGGGCCACGGTGCTGTGCAGCGGAAACATCGTGAAAAATGTGAAAAGCGTCACGGTGCCCAACTCCGGGGGCATGGTGGGCATTGAGATCGCAGCCATCCTGGGGATCGTGGGGGGCGACGCCGACGCCAAGCTGGAGGTCCTCTCCAGCATCACGGAGGCCCACCGGGCCCAGGCCCGGGCGCTGCTGAAGCGGCATTTCTGCCAGTGCCGCCTGGCCACCGGGGTGGACAATCTCTATGTGGACGTCACCGTGGAGTCCCCGGAGCACACCGCCCAGGTGATCGTCATGAACCGGCACACCCTGATCACCAGGGTGGTCAAGGACGGGGAGGTGCTGTTCGCCCACGAGCCCATGAACCGGGAGGCCCGGGTGAAGGGGCTGGACATGACCATGGCGGAAATCGTGGAATTTGCCCGCACCGTGGACTTTGCGGACATCCGGGAGGTGATCGGGCGACAGGCGGAGCTGAACCAGGCCATCTCTCAGGAGGGGCTCACCGGCAAGTACGGCGCCCGGATCGGCTACCTGCTCCGCAGCGCCTACGGCGACGACATTAAAATCCGGGCCATCGCCGCTGCCGCCGCCGGGTCCGACGCCCGGATGAACGGCTGCGCCCTGCCGGTGGTCATCAACTCCGGCAGCGGGAACCAGGGTATGACCGTCTCCCTGCCGGTGCTGGAATACGCCAAGGAGCTGGGGGCCGGCCAGGAGCGGACCTACCGGGCTCTGGTGATCAGCAATCTGGTGTCCATCCACATCAAGCGGAATATCGGGGACCTGTCCGCGTTCTGTGGGGCGGTGTCCGCCGCCTGCGGCGCCGGGGCGGCGATCACCTTCCTGTACGGGGGCAGTCTGGAGCAGATCTCCAACACGGTGATCAACACCCTGGCCAACGTGGGGGGCATCCTCTGCGACGGGGCCAAGGCCTCCTGTGCCGCCAAAATCGCCTCCTCCCTCAACGCCGCCATCCTGGGCCACACCATGAGCATGGCGGGGATCGTCTTCGGCAGCGAAGAGGGCATCGTCCAGGAGGACGTGGAGCGCACCATCAAGAGCATGGGCTACATCGGCCGGACAGGCATGGCGGGGACGGACGTGGAGATCCTGAAGGTCATGCTGGGCGAGGCCCAAGTGGATTAACGAGCTTCCATATAAAAATTGGGCGGTATGGCCGAAGCCATGCCGCCCGATTTGGGTCTAAAACGCTATTTTTCCGGGGAAATCAATCGATCTCCAGGCGCCGGGCCTGGGGAAGAATCTCCTGCTTCTTGGGCAGGGTCAGCCGGAGAACGCCATTGTCGTATTTCGCCTTGATGTGGTCCGTATCGATGGCGGAAACGTCGAATTGGCGGCTGTACTTGCCGTAGGACCGCTCCACGCGGATGTATTTCTGCTTCTTGTCCTTCTGCTCATGCTCCGAGTGGCGCTCGGCGCTGACCGTCAGGGTGTTGTCGGAAATTTCCAGGTGGATGTCCTTCTTGTCGAAGCCGGGAAGGTCCGCCTCCAGCAGATAGTGGTCGCCCTCGTCGGAGATGTCCGTCTTAAACTCGGCAATGTCCGCGCTGCCGAAGAAGGAACCGAAGGGCTCCTCAAAAAAGCGGCGCTCCATTTCCTCCATCTCCCGGAAGGGGTTGTAAGCGATCTCAGCTTTGCTCTTGCGATAAGGTCTCAGTTCAAACATAATACATACCTCCTAAAAATGTAGATATTATGTCCGCCCTTTTGATACCGATGGGGTAGATTGGAAATCGGTTTTCAGCGTCCCACCGGACGCCGCATCCTGCTCATGCCGGAAACAGGGCCCATTGGGAACCACCTTCTTTCTTTGTTCTGAGAATACTCTACCCCTGGAATATGAATAATGTGTGGACAGATCATGTCCAAACTGTAAATTTTAGCACTCTATTAAATAGAGTGCTAAAATTTCTTATTTCGCCGCCTCCTCCACGCACCCCAGGGCGTTCAGGGTCCTGGGGTAGCCGATATAGGGCAGGCACTGGGTCAGCACCTGGATGAGGAACCGTTTGTCGTTGCCGATCCGCAGATTGGCCTTGGCGTGGCTCACCAGCTGGGGCTCGCAGCCCCCCAGGGCCGCCAGGAAGCAGAAAGTGATCATCTCCCGCTGCCGGTAGTCCATGCCCCGGCGGGTGTAGTAGTCCCCGAAGCAGTTGGCCGCCAGGAAATACCGGATGTGGCGGCTCTCCTCCGGGCCGGAGCGGTAAAAGTCCCGCATTTGCTCCCCGAAGATGTCCACCTGGGCCTGGGTGCCCGCCTCCCGGCGGGTGGCGGGGGTAGTGGTGGACTGGTTGGGCAGGGGCAGGGAGATGCCCCGGGCGGCAAAGACCTGGTTGGTGATCCGCAGGAAGGGGTACACCCGCCCGATCCCCAGATAGGCGGCGGCCTGGTAGACCGTCTCCTTCACCTCCACCGGCGTGACGCCCACGTTCAGGGCGGCGGGCAGCATCCGCCGGAACTCCTCCTCCCCCTGGCAGCCCAGCAGCGCCGCCAGGATGGCCAGGAACCGGGTCCGGGCGGGAAGCTCATCCTGATTGATCACCTGATCGAATACAAAATCATCAAACAGCCGGGTAAATTCCGGGTCGGTCTGGGCAAATTCCGAGACGTAGCCGGGGAGCATTCTCTCCCGGTAATCCTGAGAAAACTGAGACATGGCGCGAATCCTCCTTTTCGGGCATGGCCCGCTCCAAAATACACCTTATTATAGCGCCGCCGGGCGCGGTTCGCAACCGTTCAGGCAAATTTTTTCCGGGTTTTTAAATGCTCCGGCGGGAAAGATCCCGCCGGAGCCGCTGAAATTAGGTTTTCTGTTCCTTCAGTTCCTTGGGCTTCTGGGCGGCGCGGTACTGCTTCCGGTAGGCCCGGAAATCCTTGTAGGCATCGCCGCGGCGGAATTTCAGGCTCCTGAGGGTCCAGAAGCAGCCGCAGACCAGGCATCCCGCCAAAACCAAGTAGAACAGCACCGTCACCACGGTAATGCTTCCCGGCGTCAGAATCTTGATGGTGGTGTCCTTCCCCACCCCGTTCATGGCGGTGGAGTTGGCCAGGGCGTAGAGATCGTGGTGGCAGGCCTCCCGCATGGCGGCGACCACCGTGGCGTCCTGGCTGTATTTGGGCAGCTGGTTCGTGATGATGAAGGTCATCATGGAGTCATAGGTGGAGACGCCCGCCAGGACCCCGTCCACGCCGCTGATGTAATCGGACAGGACGTTATCCGTGATAATCAGGCCCTGGCAGCCCCATTCGTCCCGGAGGACGCCGTTGATCAGCTGGCCGTTGGCGCCGGACCAGGTGCAGCCCCAGCGGGTGTAGGCCGTCATAACGCC
>CANRHF010000098.1 GCA_947630345.1 uncultured Oscillospiraceae bacterium
CATTTCAAGCTGCCCTTCGGCATCCAGCGGGTGCAGCGGGTCAACGTCAACGTCTACCAGTCCATCGAGCTGGGCTACCGCACCAACAGCAACAGCCCCGAGAATTATGACGTGGTGGACAAGGAAAGCACCATGATCACCGGGGACTACAACATCGTCAACGTGGAGTTTTTCGTGGAGTATAAAATCTCCGACCCGGTACGCTATCTCTTCGGCTCCACCGATCCGGAGCTGATCCTGCGGAACTTGATCCAGAGCCAGGTGCGCAACGTGGTGGGCTCCTCCTCCGTGGACGCGGTGCTGACCGATGGGAAGGAAAACATCCAGATGCAGGTCCGGGAGCTGGTGAGCCAGATTTTGGAGCAGTACGACATCGGCCTGACCCTAGTGGATGTGAAAATTCAGGACTCCGAGCCCCCCACCCAGGAGGTCATCGAGGCCTTCAAGGCGGTGGAGACCGCCAAGCAGCGGGCCGAGACCGTGGTCAACGACGCCCGGGCCTATCAGAACGCCCAGCTTCCCGCCGCCCAGGCCCAGGCGGACCAGCTGACCCAGAACGCCGAGTATTTGAAGCAGGCCCGGATCAACGAGGCCGTGGAGCAGGTGGCCATGTTCCAGGCCATGTACGAGCAGTACGCCCTGAATCCGGAGATCACCCGGTCCCGGATGTACTATGAGGCCATTTCCCAGGTGCTGCCCGGGGTGCGGCTGTATATCAACACCGGCTCCGGCGGGGACGTGCAGATGCTGCTGCCCCTGGAGGATCTGGTAGGCGGCCAAACTGCCACCCCGGCAACCCAGCCCGCCACCCAGGAAGGAGAGAATTAAAAATGGTTAAAAAGACTGTTTTAGGCGTTGTTTTAGCTCTGGTAGTGCTGATCGGCGCCGTGTGCCTGGCCAGCTCCATGTACACCGTCCAGGAGAATGAGTATGCCTGCACCGTCCGTTTCTCCCAGATCATCGCCACCACCGACCAGGCGGGGCTCCACTTCAAGGTCCCCTTCCTGGACAGCGTGAAGTATTTCCCCAAGGCCACCATGCTCTACGACATCCCCCCGTCGGAGGTGCTGACCCTGGACAAGCAGAATATGACGGTAGACTGCTATATCCTCTGGCGGATCCGGGATCCCCTGCTGTTCTATCAGACCCTGGGCTCCACCAGCGTGGCTGAGCAGCGTCTGGACTCCCAGACCTACAACGCCATGAAGAATCTGATGAACACCCTGGCCCAGGCGGACATCATCAACATGGAGGACGGCGCCAAGCGGAATGAGATTTACGACAGCATCACCACCACCGTCAACGCCAGCACAGCGAACTACGGCATCGAGGTGATGGACGTAAAGATCAAGCAGTTTGACCTGCCGGAGTCCAATCTGAACGCGGTCTATACCCGGATGATCTCCGAGCGGAACCAGATGGCGGAAAAGTACACCGCCGACGGAGAGTACGAGGCCTCCATCATCCGCAACAATGTGGATAAGCAGGTGAACATCCTGGTCTCCAACGCCCGGGCGGACGCCGCCAAGCTGGAGGCCGAGGGCGAGGCCGAGTATATGCGGCTGCTGGCGGAGGCCTACGACAGCGAGGACAAGCGGGACTTCTACGAGTTTACCCTGGAGCTGGACGCGCTGAAGCAGAGCCTGACCGGCGGGGAGAAAACGGTGATCCTGGATGCCGATTCGCCCCTGGCGCAGCTTCTGCTGGGCGGCTGACGATGGGCTAAAAAACTGACCGGGAAGGCAAACGCCTTCCCGGCTGTTCGTATTTCAAGCGGGCCCTCAATCGCAGGCGGGCCAGGCGCTTTGGTCCCAGGTGCGGCCGTCTAGAGATGCTAGGCGTTCTTCGTCGGTCATCAGCTCCGTCCAGCCGTGGGCCCCACCGGGGGTGGCGTCGATGTGCCGCCAGTAGCCCCCCAGGTCCACCAGGACCCAATAGTGGGTCTTGTCCGTGGTCCAGATGAGCCGGGTGTCGTAGCCTTTATACTCCAGCACCTCTTGAAGCACCAGGGCGTGGACGTAGCAGTTGCCAATCCCGTGGTTGATGCCGTACCACACCGGGTCCCCGGCGCCATAGTTGGAGCTGTAATTGATGTTGTCCCGAATGTAGCACTTGACGGACAGGGGGTCTTCCCCGCACTCCCCCGCCAGCCAGGCCACCGAATCCTCCGTGTCCTCCGGGGTGTGGTTGACCTCCACCGTCCGCTCCGCCCGGATCGTGTTGCCTTGGGCGTCCGTGGCGGTGTAGGTCACCGTATAGACGCCGGGCTGGGCGGTGTCCACCCCGCCCGCGTCATAGGAAACGGGCAGCGCCCGGCCCTCCTGGTCGGTAGCCTCCACGCCCAGCAGATAGTCCGGCGCCCCGCCCACGGCCACCTCCATAGTGTTCAAATTGGAAAACCGGGCCGAGATTGGCGCCGTCGTTTCCTCCCCGGAATACACGGTTTGCTCCACTGTAGGCGTTATTTGCTCTGTATTCTTAGAATTTTCCTCCACCCATGGGGAATTTTCCCGGACATTGGGCACCATTTCCCCCAAAACCGGCAGCAGGCACGCCGCCGCAATGGCCCCCGCCAGGAGCAGCAATCGGATCCAATGACGCATACCCGGATCCTCCCTTCCTCTGTTTTCTTCAGCATACATCGGGAATGCATCAAAACGGCATCAAAAATTTAAAACTTTTTGATTTTCTCCTCCGGGGAACGGGCTGTTGACGAAACTCAAAGTGTGGTGTACAATAACCATAACTCCAGCGGTGTCCCAAACCCACGCCAATTTTGGAAAGGACGGTCCAGTTATGGAATACGCGCTTTTGAACATCGACAAGCAGCTCCGGCCCTACCGCCGGGACATCGAGCTTCGCATGAACAACTACGCCCAAAAGAAGGCCGAGCTGCTCCCAAATGGGGGCAGTCTGTCGGATTTTGCCAACGGCGCCCTCTATTTCGGCTTTCACCGGGAGGCGGACGCCTGGGTTTACCGGGAGTGGGCCCCGGCGGCGGAGGCGGTGTATCTCACCGGGGACTTTAACGGCTGGGACCGCCATGCCCATCGGCTGACCTTTAAGGGGAACGGCGTGTTCGAGCTGCGGCTGCCCGGCCGGGACGCCCTGAAAACCGGCCAGAAGGTTATGGCCGTGGTGGTCCACCGGGGCCAGGAGCTGGACCGGATCCCCCTCTACGCCACCCGGGTGGTCCAGGACCCGGCCACCACCGGCTGGAACGCCCAGATCTGGGCCCCGGAGGAGCCCTTCCCCTGGACGGACCAGGGCTTCACGCCCCAAAAGCCCCTCTTTATTTATGAATGTCATATCGGCATGGCCCAGGACAAACCCTGCGTGGGCACCTACCGGGAGTTTCGGGAGAACGTGCTGCCCCGGGTCAAGGCTCTGGGGTACAACACCCTGCAGATCATGGCCGTCATGGAGCATCCCTACTATGCCTCCTTCGGCTACCAGGTCACCAATTTCTTCGCCGCCGCCTCCCGCTTCGGCACCCCGGAGGAGCTGAAGGAGCTGATCGACGCCGCTCACGGCATGGGCATCGCCGTGCTGCTGGACGTGGTCCACTCCCACGCCGCCAAGAATACCCGGGAGGGCATCAACGAATTTGACGGCACCGCCACCCAGTTTTTCCACGCCGGAGACCGGGGGGAGCATCCGGCCTGGAACACCAAGTGCTTCAACTACTGGAAAAACGAGGTCCTCCACTTCCTGCTGTCCAACCTGAAATTCTGGCAGACGGAGTACCATTTCGACGGCTTCCGGTTCGACGGCGTCACCTCCATGCTCTACCGGAACCACGGCCTGGGCCAGAGCTTCGGGCCCTACGACCGGTATTTCTCCCTGAATACCGACACCGAGGCCGTCACCTATCTCCAGCTGGCCAACGAGCTGGTGCGCCAGGTCAACCCCAACGCCATCACCATCGCGGAGGACACCTCCGCCATGCCGGGATTGTGCCTGCCCATCGAGGCGGGGGGCATCGGGTTCGACTACCGGCTGGCCATGGGGGAGCCGGATATGTGGATCAAAATTCTAAAGGAAGTCTCCGACGAAAACTGGGACCTGTGGGGCATCTACGGCGAGCTCACCGGCCGCCGGCCCAAGGAAAAGGTCATCGGCTACTGCGAGTCCCACGACCAGGCCCTGGTGGGGGACAAGACCATCATGTTCCGCCTCTGCGACAAGGAAATGTACTACGGTATGGAGGTCAGCAACCCCAATCTGCTGGTGGAGCGGGGCATGGCCCTGCACAAGCTGATCCGGCTTCTGACCATGAGCCTGGGCGGCGAGGGGTATCTGACCTTCATGGGCAACGAATTTGGCCATCCCGAGTGGATCGACTTTCCCCGGGAGGGCAACGGCTGGAGCTATCTCTACTGCCGCCGCCAGTGGCACCTGGCCGACGACCCGAACCTCAAATATCAGTTCCTGAACCGGTTTGAGGTGGACATGGTGGCCGCCGCCAAGCGGGCCCGGGTCCTGACCGGCAAGGCCAAGAACCTCTGGACCCATCAGGGGGACAAGGTGCTGATCTATCAGCGGGGCGGGGCGGTATTTGCCTTCAACCTTCACCCCTCCGCCTCTTATACCGGCTACTTTGTCCCGGTGCCAGAGGAGGGGGAATACCGGGTGATTTTGTCCAGCGACGAGCCCCGCTACGGCGGCCAGGGCCGGATCTCCACCACCCAGACCTACCAGGCGAAAAAGCAGCCCGACAGCCGGACCGGCTTCCAGATCTATCTGCCCAGCCGGACCGCGGTGGTTTTAAAGAAAAAACGGGCGTCCAAATAAGCAACGGGCCGCTCCCTGAAGGGGAGCGGCCTAAAAATATAGGGCGCGGGAAACTTCCGTCGGTATTGCTTTTGCTCCCCCCGCAGGGGGGAGCAATGAGCAATAATCCTTTTTCCGCATAGTATAGTCGGAGGCGATTTTATGGCTATCGTACAAACCGACGTTCCCATCACCTCGGAAAGCTGCGACCGGATGATCCGGGAAATCGTGGAGACCTACCCCATCTGCCGCACCGAAGTCATGGGCTACACCGCGTTCCAGCGGCCACTGCGCACCCTGGTGGTGGGGGGCGGCCCCAGGAAGGTGATTTTCTCCGCCGCTCACCACGCCAACGAATGGATCACGTCCCTGGTGCTGCTGAAATACGGGGAGGATCTGGCCCGGTCCATCGTAGAGGGGGGCGGCGTCTTTGGGGTGCCGGGGGAAACCATCGGTCAGACTGCAACTATCTACATGGTGCCCATGGTGGACCCCGACGGGGTGGACCTGGTGACCGGGGCCATCCCCATGGGTTCGGTGCCCTATGAGAACGCCCGCAGCATGGCCCAGAATTACCCCGCCATTCCCTTCCCGGAGGGCTGGAAGGCCAATCTGCTGGGGGTGGACCTGAATCTCAACTACCCCGCCGGGTGGCTCCAGGCACGGGAGATCAAATTTTCCCAGGGCTTCACCCGCCCCGGGCCCCGGGACTATGTGGGCCGGGCTCCCCTGGATCAGCTGGAGACCAAGGCCATGGCGGGCTACACCGAGTACATCGACCCGGCGCTGGTGCTGGCCCTCCACAGCCAGGGCCAGGAAATCTACTGGCAGTTCGGAGATTTCCAGGTGCCCGGGGCCCGGGAGCTGGGGGAGCAGATGGCCGCCGCCAGCGGCTATACCCTGGCGGACACCCCCTACGCCTCCAGCTTCGCGGGCTACAAGGACTGGTTCATCCAGAATTTCCGAAAGCCGGGCTACACCGTCGAGGTGGGCCGGGGCGTCAACCCGCTGCCCTTAGAGCAGTTCGACGAAATTTACCGGGACTGCCGGGGGATTTTGACCCTGGCGGCCCTGGGCGGTCAGTAAAACAGGGGCCCCAGGCCCCGGTTTGCCGCCGCCCGGGCGGCGATCCCGGGCAAGACCCCTGTTAAGTAATCTTGCACCCGGGCCGGAAGTCCCCGGCTGCGGCACAAAACCTCCAAACCTTGGGCGAGGGTCTCCGGTCGGGAGAATACCCCCTCCAATTTTTCCAGCTCCCCCGCCCCCAGGGGCAGGTCCCCCGGGGGAAGCAGACAGCTGCCCAGGCCGTGGAGCAGGGGCTTTTCCGCCAAATTTTCCGGCAGGCCCCCCAGGTCCAGGGAGGTGGCCCAGCAGGCGTCCAGCTCCTCCGGGGTGAAGGCCGCCAGGAGCTGATTTTCCAGCCACAGCCGGTCCAGAAACGACAAAAGATAGTCGATCCCCCGCAATTCTCCGGGAACCGGCAGCAGGGGGCCGTAGTCCGGCGGAGAGGGGCAAAAATGGGCGAAAAGCGCCGGTTCATACCCCCGCAGGAACGCTTCCAGTTCCCCCAGGGCCTCAAAGAATTGCCCGTCCTCCGGGGCCGTGGCCCGGACCAGACGGAGCAGGTCCCAGGCGGCCCGCTCCTTCTCCTTTAGAATCGCCAGGCCGTTTTCAAAGCTCCGGGCCGGATCGGGGCCGGGGGCCAGGTTCATGGTGTATTCCAGGGACACAAGCAACTCCTGAGCCGTCTCGGTTCGGATGGAGGTGTCCCCCGGCCGGCCCCGGGCCTGGAGATAGGCCCGGATCCGCCCCGCCAGCAGGGTATAGGCCCCGGCGGCGGCCAGCTCCCCGGTCAATAGAGTCCCTCCTCAAAGGAAATCTCCCCGTCGTTCCGGGCCCAGCGGCACAGCTCCTCCAGGGACAGCCCACACAGCAGCTCCGCCGAGCCCTCCGCCGGGCCGTTGAAGACCCGTACCATGTACTCGATCAGCTCCTCGTCGGAAAACTGGTCATGGCACTCGGTTTTGTAGTAGTAGAAGGCGTCCTGCAGCTCCCCCAGGACTGTGGGGAAATTCTGTCGGTCCACATAGGGCGAGTCGCAGAAGGCCTGGGCCAGCTTGGGCAGCGCCCCGCCTCCCAGCTCCACTCGCCCGGCATTCCCCAGCGCGTCCCGGCGCAGCTCCAGCAGGGAGGACACGTCCTCCTCCGTCAGCGCCAGGCCATGGCTGGCCAAAACCCCGGTAAGATCCCCCAACTCCCGCCGGGCCAGCTGCTCCCGGTAAATTTCCAAGGCGTTTTCCATGGTTTTTCCCTCCCTTTCCCCTCCTTGTATTATAGAGTAGTAGTTTTTAGTGACCCTCTGCAAGGTCATGTGCTACACTGTAAGGGATGCTGTGGA
>CANRHF010000099.1 GCA_947630345.1 uncultured Oscillospiraceae bacterium
GGCGCCGGCGTTCATATACACGCCGCCCCCCACGGTGCCGGGGATGCCGTGGGCAAATTCCAAACCGGACAGGCCCAGCTTGGCCGCGAAATCCGCCGCCCGGGCCAGGGACAGCCCCGCGCCGAAGCGAACGCGGCCTGCTCCCAAATCCTCCACACCGCACAGCCCCCGCAGGCAGATCACGGCGCCTCGGATCCCATCGTCCGGGGCCAGGACGTTGGTCCCCGCCCCCAGGATGGCCGGGGCCGTCCCCAAGTCCCGGCAGAGCGCCAGCACCGCGCCCAACTCCTCCGCCGTCTTGGGCAGGGCCAGTACCTCCGCCGGGCCGCCAATGCGGAAGGAGGTGTACTTGGCCAGAGGCTCGGAAAAGCGAATCTCGATCCCGGGGGCAAGCCGGGAAAATGCCTGCTGAAACGCCGTCATAAGATCCTCCCTGGAAGAAAATGGGGCCCGCCGGGCCGGGGGTACAGTTAGAAATAGTATATCACATCTGCCCCCAAGATGCAATTCTTCCCCCATCTTTTTTTCTGTCCCTCTTGAAATCCCACCACCGGGGGACTATAATGGAGGCAGAACCGATCGAAAGGAGCTTCGCTATGAATTACAAACTGATCTGCCTGCTTTTGATGGGCCTGATCTTGTGCTACGACCTGTTCATCCAGTATCTCAGCTACAAGTCCAAGGACAACCCCATCCCCGACAATGTCAAGGACCTGTACGACGGCGAGACCTACGCCAAGTGGAGCGCCTACCACAAGGAGACCTGCCAGGCGGCCATCATCGCCACCTTCTTCAACGACTGCGTGTACATCGCCCTGATTGCCTTCAACGTCATGCCCCTGGTGGCCGTGGGCGGGAACCCGTATTTTGGCATGATGAGCGTTTTAGGCGTCTTCGTGCTGATCGACACCGTCCTCGGCGGGATCTTCAACTACATTTTCAACATGAAGATCGACGAAAAGTACGGCTTCAACAAAATGACCCTGAAAACCTTCTTTGCCGACCAGATCAAGTCCTTTCTGATCACCCTGGTGCTTCTGTTCGCCCTGATGAGCCTGTTCATCCTCATCTACGAGGCCCTGGGCGACTGGATTTTGCCGCTGTTCTCCGGGGTGATGGTGGCGTTCCTCTTCGCCGTCATGTTCCTGGCCCCAGTGTTTTCCAAGCTGTTCAACAAATTCACCCCTCTGGAGGAGGGGGAGCTGCGGACCAAGCTCACCGCCCTACTGGAAAAATATGGCTACCATGTGAAGGAGATCCAGGTCATGGACGCCTCCAAGCGGTCCACCAAGGCCAACGCCTATTTTTCCGGCCTGGGCAAGACCAAGACCATTGTGTTGTATGACACCCTGATCGCCGCCATGACGCCGGACGAGATCGTGGCGGTCTTCGCCCACGAGCTGGGCCATGGGCTCCACAAGGACACCCTGAAAAACAGCGTCATCGGCATCGCCCAGATGCTTCTGATCGTGGTCCTGGCCTGGGCCACGGTGCGGACCGAGGCCATTTACCCGGCCTTTGGCTTTGCCGGCCGGAATTACGGCTTCGCGCTGCTGCTGGTGATGCTGGTGGAGTCCCAGATCGTCATGCCCCTGTTCTCCATCCTGGCCGGGGCGGTGTCCCGGAAGGCCGAGTACCGGGCCGACGCCCAGGCGGTCCAGGAGGGCTACGGCGAGGCCCTGATCTCGGGGCTGAAAAAGCTGTCCAAGGAAAATCTGGCGGACCTGGCCCCCTCCAAGTGGGAGGTCCTTCTGACCTACGACCACCCGCCCCTGAGCCAGCGAATCGCCGCCATCGAAAAGGAAATGAAAAAATAAGCTGTGCCGCCGGACCCCACGGGTCCGGCGGCAATGTTTTATTTCCTTCTGATCGGATGGCGGATCACGGTCTTCCACTGCTCCGGGGGCAGTTTCCGCACGTCGGAGAGGTAGATCTCATGGTGGAGGCGGGTGGGAGAAAAGTCGTTTTCATAGCCCCGCTCCCGGAGAAACTCGTCCATTTTCTCAACGCTTTCCGGCTCCAGGTCAAAGGGGCCCACATGGAGCATTTGGACACACTCTCCTTCCTCCAGGGACAGAAATTCCACCGGAGAAAAGTCCTGCTTTTTCTTCCGCTCCGCATCATTCTTGGCCCAGTTGAGATCCTCCTCCGTCACGAAGTCCGGCAGGCGGATCACCGAGATCCAGTGAAATTCTTCCTTTCGCCGGTAGTCGAAGCCCTCCGTTCCTTCCTGCCACCAGAAGCCCTCCAGCGGCGGCACCACGAAATCAAAATATCCCTCGATCCGGTGGTCCCCCAGCTTGCTCATCTTGATGGTGTAGGCAACGCCGTATAGGAGGCCGATGGATGTCTTGTATGCCCCGCCCTCCTCGTTGGGGTCCCCGGCGCCTCGGACCGCCAGGTAGTTCATCCGGGGCACGGTCACCAGCTCCGGCTGGGTCTTGGGCAGGTAAAATTCCCGGTACTCTTTCTTGAAATCAAAGGCCATGGCGCCCTCCTAGAGGATCGTGACGTAGGTGGACAGGTTTCGCTTCAACCGCTGGGCGGCCTGGACCGATTGGTTTACATAATCTTCTTGGTCCTCTCCCTGCTTCCAGGCGGCGGTGAGGGATTCCCCGGCGCAGACCACCCCACCGTGGCCGAACCGGTCAAAGGCGGCGGCGCACTTTTTGGCGTTGGCGGCGGGAGCGTCGCAGCCGTCCACCAGCAGGAATAGCCGGTTATACCGGCTCCGTAGAGTTTTCAGGGCGCTCTCCGCCGGGGCCCCGACCACGGCGCCCACCTGGGAATAGCCGCAGCTGCCGAAAATGCCCTGCCCATGGCGGTCCGCCAGCTCCGCCGCCGCCTGATGGACCAGGCGAGTGCCGGTCAGCAGGTCCTGCAGCTCGGACGCGGAGCGATTGGCGCCCCGGATCATCAGAAACAAGGTCTTATCCTGGCGGCAGTCCGGCAGGAAGGGCCGGATCACGTCGCTGCCCAGGTAAGGCGACAGCACCAGGCCGTCCCAGTCCCAGTCTTTCAGCGCCTGAGCGGCGCTGGCGGCGTCCTGGGGGGTCAGCAGCTCCGGGGCGTCCAGGACGATGTAATAACCCAGCTCCCGAGCGCGGGCCAGGCATTTTTTCAGCTCCTCTAAGCCCGCCGTCCCCAGCAGGGCAAAGCCCCCAAAGGAAAACCGGACGGCGGGGATCAGATCGGGCAACGCGTTAAGCAGCTTCCGGCAGAGGTTTCCGTACCCCTCGGGCAGCGGAAGCGCCGCCAGCGACGGAGGCAGCTGCTCCGGCCCCGGAGAGAAGCGGATCATGGCGGGGTTTTTCAGTTTGCGAATTTTCTCCTGCAGGCGGTCAATGGACATGGCGTTGTCCCCCTCAAAAAGAATGTCAGATGCCCATTTCCGCCTTGACCTGGCGGAAAGCCTCGATGGCACGGTCCAGGTCGGCCTTTTCATGGCCGGCGGAGATCTGGGTGCGGATCCGGGCCTTGCCCTGGGGCACCACGGGATAGGAGAAGCCCACCACATAGACGCCCTTTTCCAGCATCCGGGAAGCGAACTCCGCCGCCACCTTGGCGTCGTAGAGCATCACCACCACGATGGGGTGGCTGCCGGGAAGCACGTCGAAGCCCAGCTTTTCCAGCTTTTCCCGGAAATAGGCGGTGTTGGCGTGGACCTTGTCCCGCAGCTCCGTGGAGGACGTGAGCAGCTCGATGGTCTTTAAGGACGCGGCGCAGATGGCCGGGGCCAGGGTGTTGGAGAATAGGTAGGGGCGGCTGCGCTGCCGCAGCAGGGCCACGATCTCCTTGCTCGCCGCCGTGTAGCCGCCGGAGGCGCCGCCCAGGGCCTTGCCGAAGGTGCCGGTGAGGATGTCCACTCGGCCTTGGACCCCGCAAAATTCAGGCGTGCCCCGGCCGGTGTCGCCCATGAAGCCCACGGCGTGGCTGTCGTCCACCATGACCAGGGCGTCAAATTCCTCCGCCAGGTCACAAATCCCAGGCAGATTGGCGATATAGCCGTCCATGGAGAAGACTCCGTCGGTGGCGATGAGCTTGACCTTGCAGCCCGCCGCCTGAGCGGCCTCCAGCTGGGAGCGCAGGTCTTCCATATTGTTGTTTTTATAGCGGAAGCGCTTGGCCTTGCACAGCCGGACGCCGTCGATGATGGAGGCGTGGTTCAGCTCGTCGGAGATCACCGCGTCCTCCGGCCCCAGCAGGGTCTCGAACAGGCCGCCGTTGGCGTCAAAGCAGGAGGAGTAGAGAATGGCGTCCTCCATGCCCAAAAACGCCGCCAGCTTGCCCTCCAGCTCCTTGTGGATGGCCTGGGTGCCGCAGATAAACCGGACGGAGCTGAGGCCGAAGCCCCAGGTGTCGTAGCTGTCCTTCGCCGCCTGGATCAGGGCGGGATGGTTGGAAAGGCCCAGGTAGTTGTTGGCGCACAGGTTCACCACGCCCTGGGCGGCGGTGGTGTCGATGGCGGAGCGCTGGGGGGTGGTGATGATCCGCTCATCCTTCCAGGTGCCGGCCTGACGAATGGCGTCCAACTCCCGGCGGTATTTTTCAAGGGCAGATTTCATGGCAGCCTCCTTATGTTGTCCAGTCTAAAATCACTTTTCCCGATTCGCCGCTGTTCATGGCGGCAAATCCCTTCTCAAATTCCCGGTAGGAAAACCGGTGGGTGATCACCGGGGTCAGGTCCAGGCCGCCCTGGACCATGTAGGACATCTGGTGCCAGTTGTCCATCCGGCGGCCGTAGATGCCCTGGAGGGTCAGGCCCTTGGTGATGACCCGGTTCATATCCAGAGCCACCGGCTTGTTGGAGATGCCCAGCAGGGAGATTTTTCCCCCGTTGCGCATGACGCCGATCATCTGCTGGAGGCCCGCGCCGCTGCCGGACATCTCCAGGCCAATGTCAAAGCCCTCCACCAGGCCCTGCTTGCCCATGATCTCCGTCAGCTCCTCCCGGGCCACGTTCACCGCCGCATCCACGCCCATTTTCCGGGCCAGCTCCAGGCGGTAGTCGTTAAGGTCCGTGATGACCACCCGCCGGGCCCCGGCGTATTTGCAGATCCCGGCGGCGATAATGCCGATGGGCCCCGCCCCGGTGATCAGCACGTCCTCCCCCACCAGGTTCCACATCAGGGCGGTGTGGGTGGCGTTGCCGAAGGCGTCGAAAAAGGCCACCACATCCTCCGGCAGGCTGTCCTCAATGGGGATTACGTTCCCCTGGGGGATGCACAGAAACTCGGCAAAGGCGCCGTCCCGGTCCACTCCCACGCTGGTGGTATTCTTGCACCACTGAATATCGCCGTTGTGGCAGTTGCGGCAGCGGCCGCAGGTGATGTGGCCCTCCCCGCTGACCCGCTGACCCACGGTCAGGCCCGTGACGCCGGCGCCCAGCGCCGCCACCTCCCCCACATACTCATGACCGATGACCATGGGGGGCTTGATATGCTCCCGGGCCCAGGGATCCCAGTTGTAGATGTGGACATCGGTGCCGCAGATAGCGGTTTTCCGGATCCGGATCAACACCTCGCCCGGCCCGGGCACAGGTATGGGTACCTGGCGCAGCTCCAGCCCCGGTCCGGCCGTGGGTTTTACCAACGCATCCATAAATCCTTTCATAGCAGCCTCCTTGTGCAAAACGGCCAGGGGCAGCCGATTTTGCCCCCGGCTTATTGTTAGAATATCACATCCGGTAGAAAAATGCAAGAGGGCGCTGGGGGAAATTGGGAATTGGTTATTGACTTAAAGGGGGGATTGTGGTAAAATGCTTCCAGAATCGAAACAGAGGAGGATCGACCCATGGAACATATCAAGACCCTTGAGACCCGGGACCTGTGCAAGAGCGCCGAGAACGGCGGCTGCGGCGAATGCCAGACCTCCTGCCAGTCCGCCTGCAAGACCAGCTGCGGCATCGCCAACCAGCAGTGCGAAAATTCCGAGGAGTAAGGACCGCCCCATAAAATGCCGCCCCCGGGCGGCATTTTTCATGACCACGACGATAGAAAGGACAAGCTATGATCCATCAATACCGCATGGGCGGGCTGAACATCGTACTGGACACCTGCTCCGGCAGCATCCATCTGGTAGATGACGAAACCTATGAGCTGATCTCCCTTTTTGAAGCCGTCCCCCGGGGGGAAGCGGTGGCCCAGATCGCCGAAAATTTCTCCCTGCCCTCCCGAGAGGTGGAGGAGATCTACGACGCCCTTCTTTCTCTAAAGGAGGCCGGGAAGCTCTTCACTCCCGACCGCTTTGCCCCCATGGCGGGGACACTGAAGGCCAAGACCGGCGGGGTCGTGAAGGCCCTGTGCCTCCATGTGGCCCACAGCTGCAACCTCAACTGCTCCTACTGCTTCGCCAGCCAAGGAAAGTACCACGGAGAGCGGGCCCTGATGTCCTTCGAGGTGGGGAAGCAAGCCCTGGAATTTCTCATCGCCCACTCCGACAGCCGGAAAAATCTGGAGGTGGACTTCTTCGGCGGGGAGCCCCTGATGAATTTCGACGTGGTGAAGGAGCTGGTGGCCTACGCCCGGCAGCGGGAACAGGAGACCGGCAAACATTTCCGCTTCACCCTCACCACCAACGGGATGCTCATCGACGACGAGGTCATCGACTTTGCCAACCGGGAAATGCACAACGTGGTCCTGAGTCTGGACGGACGGAAGGAGGTCCACGACCGGTTCCGGGTGGACTACGCCGGGAAGGGCTCCTGGGAGCGGATCGTTCCCAAGTTCCAGAAGCTGGTGGCCGCCAGGGGCAAGAAAAGCTACTATATGCGGGGCACCTTCACCCATCAGAACCCGGATTTTCTAAAGGACATCCAAACCATGCTGGACCTGGGCTTTACCGAGCTGAGCATGGAGCCGGTGGTCTGCGCCCCCGGGGATCCTATGGCCCTGACGGAGGAAGATCTGCCCATCGTTTTGCGGCAGTATGAGGACCTGGCGGCGCTGATGCTCCAGCGGCGGCGGGAGGGGCGGCCCTTCACCTTCTACCACTACATGATCGACCTCAAGGGCGGGCCCTGCATCTATAAGCGCATCTCCGGCTGCGGCTCCGGCACGGAGTACCTGGCCGTCACCCCCTGGGGGGATCTCTACCCCTGCCACCAATTTGTGGGGGA
>CANRHF010000100.1 GCA_947630345.1 uncultured Oscillospiraceae bacterium
CGCCCATTTGTTCAAATAACGATTTCATTGACGGCTCCTTTCCGTGTGATGATTGTGATTGCAGTTTGAGGTCTGCGGCTGTCTGCTCCTTTCCTCATAACTGCTTTTTCAAATCATCACAAATGAGCCGCAGTCATGATGTAATTTTCGAGGGAGAAACCCTCCTTTATAAATTCGTCGACCGTTGAGGAAAGCGTCCTTCATGAAGCAATTATGGAAGCGGTTTAAAAAGCCGCAAGGCAAAACGCCGATGTGCTGAAAACGCTGAAGACGCACATCGGAATGGGACTGACAGGAGAAGAAACCGAGGACAAGAGTCTTGACATTCAAATACGGATCACGGCAATTGACGCAGAATTTAAAGCCATGATGAGCGCCATATCCGCTGAAAACGCCAAACAATTCGACGAGCGCAGAGCAACTGAGCTGATGAATGAGAAAGCCAGCCTTGAACAACAGCTCTCGCAGATCACCGACGCCATGCAAAAAGGCCAGAACGCCAAATCCCGCCTCGACGAAATCTATGACGTCCTCGACGGGCTGAAAAATCACCCAATAAAATTTGACGATTCTCTCTTGCGCCAAATCCTCGAATGTGTTATAATAGAGTCCAAAGAGAGGATCAAGGTTGTCTTTACCGGCGGGCTCGAAGTGGAACAGCCGCTCTACTAAAAAAGCGACTGCCTTTCACAATCGCAGCCAAATCCGAAAACACAAGACACTTTCGGTGAGGGTTCAAGTCTCTTCACCAAAAAGCCGAAAAAATCTTTTTTATTGTGGTTTTCCAAAAATCGGCAATCCTCGCCAGAGGGTTGCCGATTTTTACTTCTTCACAATTCACTACTTCACTCTTCACTAAATGAAAATGGCCGATTTTTGGAAGGTAATAAGTAATATGTAATAGTGAAGAAGTGTGGTGTCCCCTCCGGGGAAGATTGAATTGGATGACGCAAATCGGCAAGTCTTTATGGTGCGCCCTTCAAGTAAACGCTCCCGCCTTTTGGGCGGGAGCGAAAAATTTTTACGCCGGGTACATATTGGTCAGCAGCAGCAGTAACGGCAGCACCAGGGAGAATACGCTGATGATCCAGGGATACATGGTCCTGCGGGAGCAGAACATCAGCACCAGGCACAGCACCGTCAGCACCAGAGGCCCCATCACGGCGGCGTTCCGGGAGATCATCAGGGCGAATTCCCCAGTCGTTTGCAGGTCGATCCCCACCTGATCGGGCAGATGCTCGGTGTTGTACTGGGCCAGCTGAACGGCCAAAACCAGCACCGGGATGGACAGCAGAACCTTGCGCATCCGCACCAGGTATGTAATCATCAGCTTGAAGGCATGGCCCACGCCCCCCAAAAACGACCCCGTGGCGTCCAGACCCGGCTGGAGCCGCTCCCGGAAGGAGAGATATTTTTCCGTCATCGTGTTTCCGTCGCGCATAGGCCACCTCCGCGCCCAAACCGGGCTTCCCGCGTTTTTTCTAGTATAGCACATTTTCCGGCAGAACGCAAGAGATAGAAATTGGAAGAAACGGTGAATTAGTCCATTTTGAAGGACTGAATCTGTGATATCCTTGTGTCAGAAATTCACAAGGAGGTTTTTTGATGAGACAGTCCGCAGCCCTTCGTTTAGAGCCCATGCCGGCCCCGCCCATGCGGGAGCCCATTCCCTTTCCCAACGCCGCGCCCAAGGTGAAGTGGAGCCACCGGCTCCTGGACGCCTTGCTGATGCTGGCCATTGCCGGCAGTGTGGCGGCGATCGTCGCCATGCTGCTGGTGCTTTAGCCCCGCCGGTTCTCCCGGTAGAGGATGGCCAGCCCCTTCAGCACCAGATCCTGGTCGTAGATCATGGGGGTGGCGCACAGAGGCGTCAGGAAGGGGGCGATGCCCCCGGTGGCGATGACTGTGGCCTTCTGGCCCAGCTCCGCCTCGATCCGGGCAACCATGCCGTCCAGCATGGAGGCGGCGCCCAGCAGAACGCCGCTGCGCATGGCGTCGATGGTGTTCCGGCCGATGACCCGCTTGGGCTTGTCCAGCTGGATGCTGGGCAGCAGGGCGGTGCGGCTCATGAGGGCGTCCAGGGAGATCTGGACCCCCGGGCAGATGCAGCCGCCGATGTGGGCTCCGTTTTTGTCCAGCACCGAGAAGGTGGTGGCGGTGCCCATGTCGATGAGGATCAGGGGCGGCTGGTGGCTTCTGAGGGCCGCCACATCCGCCGCCACCAGATCCGCGCCGGTCTGGGCAGGGTTTTCCAGAAGGATGTTTAACCCGGTTTTCAGTCCCGGGCCCACCACCAATGGGTGCTTGCCGGTGAGCTTTTCAATGGCGGCGCGGAAGTCGTTGAGGACCTGGGGCACAACGCTGGCGATGATGGCGCCTTCGATTTGGCCGGGGGCAAGGCCGTTCACGTCCAGCAGGATCTTCAGATCCACGCTGTACTGATCCGCTGTTTTTCCCGGCTCCGTCCGCAGACGGGCCTGGAACCGGAGGGCGTCCCCTTCAAAGCCACCCAGAACAATATGGGAGTTGCCGATATCCACCGTCAGGATCATGGTTTTTCCTCCAAATCTTCCCGGGTCAGGATGGCGCAGCGGATGATGGAGCCATCCTTTGTTTCAATCAGTCCGGCGGTTCCGGCAAAGCCGCAGCTGCCCGGATTCAGCACCCAAAGCCCGTCGGGCTCCTGACGGCACAGGGGCTCATGGGTATGCCCGAACAGCGCCGCCTGGGCGTGGGCCTCCTGGGCGTCCTTCAGGAGACGGTCCAGGCCCAGCTTTACATGCTGCATATGCCCGTGGGTCATGTAGAGCTTCACGCCGCCTACGGGATAGCACAGAGTCATGGCTACGGAGCCCGGCACCCGGTACAGGTCGCAGTTTCCCGGCACCTGATGGACCACCAGGTGGGGATTTTCCTCCGCCAGAACCTGCCCGTCGGCGTAATAGTCTCCAAGATGGATGATGGCGTCGGGCTGAATCTTGGCCACGTAGGCCCGCATGGTGCGCAGCACCGAATGGGAGTCGGACAGAACCAATATTCGCATGGAAGCGCCCCCTTTCTCCCTCCGTGTACAGATTTTTTTCGCCCGAAAGGCGGAAAACCGACATGTATTCCTTTGCGGTGTCTTTTTCTCCCGCCCGCAGGGCGGGAGAAAAAGGACTTAAAATCAAAGTATAGTAGCCGCTGTGCGGCTATTATACCATGGAACGTCCCTTCGCGCAATCCCAAAATCAATGAAAAACCGGCGCCGAAAAGGGCGCCGGTTTGTATTTGTCAGATGGCACGCTGGACCTTGTTGGAACGAAGGCATCTGGTACAAGCGTACACATGGCACGGCGTTCCATTGACGATGGCCTTGACGCGCTTGACATTGGGCTTCCATGCCCGGTTGGAGCGTCTGTGGGAGTGAGAAACCTTGATACCGAAGGTCACACCCTTGCCGCAATAATCACACTTTGCCATTCCCGCACCTCCTATCCACACTGATTTGGCCGCGCTTTTCAAAGCGCCCTAGTATGATACCAAAGTTTCAGAAAAAAAGCAAGTCTTTTTTCGTAATTTTTTATCTTTTTTGAAAATTTGATTGCTATTTTGCTTTTCAGCAGGTATAATAGCCCAGTAAGACAGGGCGCGGGGAATAAATGCTCTCCGCCGGTGGGAATTTTGGGTGAAGGAAGGTCCGAATATGGTAGAGACCTACAGTGTTCCGCTGAAAACGCTGGTGCAGGCGTTTCATTTGGAGGTGGTCTACAGCGCCACCGACTATGGCTCCATCCGGCTGACGGTGGAGGACGTGGCCCGGCCCGGGCTCCAGCTGGCGGGGTACTTTGACCATTTTGAACCCATGCGCCTCCAGGTCATCGGCAACGTGGAGGCCAGCTATCTGCGCAAGCTCACCGCCACCGAGCGGGCCCTGACGCTGGACCGGCTGTTTTCCTATAAATTCCCGGCGCTGCTCCTGTCCCGGAACCTGGTGCCCAGTCCGGAGCTGATGAATGTCGCCAAGAAGCATAATGTCACCGTGCTGCGCAGTCCGGAGGCTACCAGCACCATCGTCTCCGCCATTATCGCCTATCTGAAAGCCGCCCTAGCCCCCCGAATCACCCGTCACGGGGTGCTGATGGAGGTCTACGGCGAGGGAGTCCTCCTGGTGGGAGACAGCGGCATCGGCAAAAGCGAGGCCGCCGTGGAGCTGGTGAAGCGGGGCCACCGCCTGATTGCCGACGACGCCGTGGAGATTCGGAAAATTTCCGAGACCTCCCTGGTGGGCACCGCTCCGGAACTGATCCGCAATTACATTGAGCTGCGGGGCATCGGCATCATCAACGTGGCCACCCTGTTTGGCGTGGGCGCCATCAAGCTGGAAAACGAGATCAATCTGGTGGTGAACGTGGTGCCCTGGAACAGCCAGGACGTGTACGACCGGCTGGGTCTGGAGGACCAGTACATGGACATCCTGGGGGTGAAGGTCCCCATGAACACCATCCCCATCACCCCGGGCCGGAATCTGGCCATCATTTTGGAGGTGGCGGCCATGAACAACCGGCAGCGGAAAATGGGCTACAACGCCGCCCAGGAGTTCACGGAGCAGATCAACCGGCACTTTGACCAGGACATTGGAAAGACGCTGCTGTAATGAAGGAATTGACCATCGGTCCCAACGACGCGGGCCAGCGCCTGGACCGTTTTTTGAGCAAGGCGGTGCCCCTGCTGCCTGCCTCCCTGGCTCAGAAGTATATCCGCCTGAAACGGATCAAGCGCAACGGCGCCCGGGCGGAGCGGGACACCCGGCTGGAGACTGGGGATGTGTTGGAGCTTTATATCAACGACGAGTTTTTTGAGACCCCCCGGCAGGACAACGCCTACCTCACCGTGACGAGCCCCCGGCTGAATCTGGTGTACGAGGACGAAAACATCTTGCTTGCGGACAAGCGCCCGGGTTTGGCGGTCCATCCCCACGACGGAGCGGAGTACGGCCGGACCCTGATCGACCACATCCAGGCCTATCTGTATCAGAAGGGGGAGTGGCGGCCGAGAGGGGAGAACGCCTTCGCCCCGGCGCTGTGCAACCGGATCGACCGGAACACCGGGGGCATCGTGATCGCCGCGAAAAATGCGGAGGCCTTGCGGATCCTGAACCAGAAGATCAAGGACCGGGAGCTGGAAAAGGCCTACCTTGCCATTGCGGAGGGGGTCCCCAAGCCCCGGGAGGGCTCGCTGACCGGGTATCTTTTCAAGGATTCGGTGAAAAACCGGGTCTTTATCACGGATAAGCCCCAGCCCGGCGCCAAGAGCTGCCGGACGGACTACCGGGTTTTGGAGAGCCGAAACGGGTTGTCTTTGGTAGAGTGCCGCCTGATCACCGGCCGGACCCATCAGATCCGGGCCCAGTTTGCCCACGCCGGGCACCCCCTGCTGGGGGACGGGAAATACGGGAAACTGGACAAGCGGTTTGACCGGAATTACCAGGCTCTGTACGCCTACCGGCTGGCCTTCCGCTTTTCGACCCCCGGCGGCCCGCTCCAGTATCTGGACGGCTGCGCCTTCCAGGTGGAAAAAGTGGACTTTGTGGAGGAATATTTCCCTGGATTTTCCATGGAACGGGCAAAAACAGGCAAAAAATAGGGTAAACGCAAGAAAAAGGCCGCCGGCTTGACCGGCGGCCTTTTTTGGGCTCTTAAAATTGTCTGCTGCCCACGCTTTTCCGCACCAGCGCCCGCTTCAGCCGGGCCTCGGCCAGGCGCAGGTCCGTGTCGGAGGCGGATTTGTTGGAAAGGACCGTTTTGGCCCGCTTTTCCGAGGCCTCCGCCCGGGGCACGTCGATCCGGTCCGCCCACTCGAAGGTGGTGGGCACCAGGGTCACGCCCTGGTCTGTGACGGAGAGCATCCCACCGATGCAGGCGGCATAGCGCCGCTGGCCATCCGTGACGATCACCGCCCGGCCCATACCCAGGGGAGCCACGCAGGGCAGATGCCCCGCCAGGATGCCCATGTCCCCGCTGGTGGTGCGGACGATCAGCTCTTCCGCCTGGCCGTCGAACAGCAGCCCGTCGGGGGTAACGATTTTCAGGGGAAAGGAGGTCATGCCTGATCCCTCCGGTACTTTTCCACTACCTCGTCGATGGTGCCGGCGAAGAGGAAGTAGGACTCGGGGATCTGGTCGTGCTTGCCCTCGATGATCTCCCGGAAGCCCCGGATCGTCTCCTTCAGAGGCACATACTTGCCCTGGTAGCCGGTGAACTGCTCCGCCACGGTGAAGGGCTGGGACAGGAACCGCTGAATCTTCCGGGCCCGGGCCACGGTCAGCTTGTCCTCCTCGCTAAGCTCGTCCATGCCCATGATGGCGATGATGTCCTGCAGCTCCTTGTACCGCTGCAAGATCCGCTGGACGCCCCGGGCGGTCTCGTAGTGGTCCCGGCCCAAAATTTCCGGGGTCAGAATTCGGGAGGTGGAGCTCAGGGGGTCCACCGCCGGGTAGATGCCCAGGGAGGCAATGCCCCGGTCCAGGGCGGTGGTAGCGTCCAGATGGGCGAAGGTGGTGGCGGGCGCCGGGTCGGTGTAGTCGTCCGCCGGGACGTAGACCGCCTGGACGGAGGTGATGGAACCGGCCTTGGTGGAGGTGATCCGCTCCTGGAGAGCGCCCATTTCCGTTGCCAGGGTGGGCTGGTAGCCCACGGCGGAGGGCATCCGGCCTAGGAGGGCCGAGACCTCGGAACCGGCCTGGGTAAAGCGGAAGATGTTGTCGATAAAGAGCAGCACGTCCTGGTGCTTCACGTCTCGGAAATACTCAGCCATGGTCAGGCCCGAAAGGCCCACCCGCATTCTGGCTCCGGGAGGCTCGTTCATCTGCCCGTAGACCATGGCGGTCTTGTGTAGAACGCCGGACTCGGTCATCTCCCGGTACAGGTCGTTGCCCTCCCGGGTCCGCTCCCCAACGCCGGTGAACACGGAAATGCCGCCGTGGGCCTTGGCCACGTTGTTGATCAGCTCCATGATCAGCACGGTCTTGCCCACGCCGGCGCCGCCAAACAGGCCGATCTTGCCGCCCTTGGCGTAGGGGCAGATCAGGTCCACGACCTTGATGCCGGTCTCCAGGATCTCCGT
>CANRHF010000101.1 GCA_947630345.1 uncultured Oscillospiraceae bacterium
TGTTGCCTTCGCTGGCCTTGGCGCTGAGCACGCTCTTGAGCGCCAGGCGGCGGGTCTTCTTATTTAAGGTGTAGCTGTAATCCCGGGGCTTGGGGGCAAATACGATGCCGCCGTGGGTCCACTGGGGGGCCCGGGTGCTGCCCTGACGGGCCCGGCCGGTGTCCTTCTGCTTCCAGGGCTTCCGGCCGCCGCCGGAAACCTCCGCCCGGGTCAGCGCGGACTGGGTGCCCTGCCGGCAGTTGGCCAGGTGATTCTTCACCACGTCGTGGACCACGGACTCGTTGGGCTCGATGCCGAAAATGGCTTCGGACAGTTCGATCTCGCCCACCTGCTTGCCGGACATATCATAAACATTCGTCTTCAGCATGTGTTACGATCTCCTTTCCTTAGCCTCTGGCGGAAGCCTTCTGGGGATTACGTCCGGAAGCCTTCTGCGGGTTCTTGCTGACGCCGGTCTCGGCGGACTTGACCTTGTTGTGCTTGACGGTGTTGCGGATGTAGACCAATCCGCCCTTGGGTCCGGGAATGGCGCCCCGCAGGACGATCATGTTCAGCTCCGGATCCACCTTCACCACGTCCAGGTTCTCGATGGTAACCTGCTCCACGCCCATCTGGCCGGCGCCGATCTTGCCCGGGAAGATCCGGGACTGATGGGAGGAAGCGCCCATGGAGCCGGCGTGGCGGTGGACAGGGCCGCCGCCGTGGGTCATGGGGGTCCGGCCCGCGCCATGGCGCTTCACAACGCCCTGGTAGCCGTGGCCCTTGGAGACGCCGGTGACGTCCACCTTGTCCCCAGCGGCGAAGGTGTCGGCCTTCACCACGTCGCCCACGTTCATTTCGCCGGCCTTCTCCAGCTTAAATTCCTTCAGATGCTTCTTGGGGGACACGCCCGCCTTTTTCAGGTGGCCGGCCTCCGGCTTGGTCAGCTTGGACTCCTTCACATCCTCGAAGCCCAGCTGGACGGCCACATAGCCGTCGGTTTCCATGGTCTTCTTCTGAGTGACGACGCAGGGACCGGCCTCGATAACCGTGACCGGGATCACCTTGCCGCTCTCATCGAAGATCTGGGTCATGCCCACTTTCTTGCCGATGATTGCTTTTTGCATGGTTTCTACTCCTTTTTAATAGGTTATTGGTTGACTTGGGAGCATTGGCTCTCCCTTGCCAACATGACCCGTCCGCCCGATGAAAGACAGTGCGGGCAGCTCGCGATCTCCCTGACGGGGGAAGATCACAGCTTTATCTCAATCTCAACGCCAGCCGGAAGATCCAGGCTCATCAGGGCCTCAACGGTCTTCTGATTGGGGTTGAGAATATCGATCAGACGTTTATGGGTTCTACGCTCGAACTGCTCCCGGCTGTCCTTATTCACATGGGGGGACCGGAGAATGGTGACGATCTCCTTCTTGGTGGGCAGCGGGATGGGGCCGGAGACGGCGGCGCCGTTGCGCTTGGCGGTCTCCACGATCTTGACCGCGCTGGAGTCGATCAGCTGATGATCGTAGGCCTTCAGCCGGATGCGGATCTTTTCCTGGTTTGCCATGGTTGTTTTCCTCCTTGAAAAACGTACTCAGTTTTTTGGATCCTGGGTACGGATGAGCATCTTTTGTTCACGCCGCCGTGCGTATCACTCCGGACCATGAAAAATGGCCGACGCAAGGCCGGCCCTTCCTGCCTCCGGCGATATACGCCAGCGCGAACAGGAACGCTCAGCCGCCCGATGACCGGACATACTCCGCGGAAGTTACCGCCTTCCGGCGCAATCTCCCGCATCATCGCAGTTGCATGGGGTTTTACCCGCGCATGCCTGAATATGTTAACACGCACGGCGCCGTTTGTCAAGCCATATTTTTGAAAAAAATACATTTTTTCATTGGATGTATTCCCACGGGGGACAGGGAAAGGGCCGCCGGAGGGCGGCCCAGTTGTTCATCCCAGACTGAAGAAGTCTGCCGGATCTGTCGGCGTACCGTCGCGGGTGACGCTGAAATGGACGTGGTCCCCCAGGGCCGATTCCAGCAGGGCGGACTGGCCCACATAGCCGATGGTCTGGCCCATGGTGACCGCGTCCCCGGCCTTCACCGCCACATTCTCCGAAAGGCTGGAATACCGGGTAACATAGCCGTCGGCGTGGGTGATGACCACGGTGGCGCCCATGGTGTCGTCGGTGTAGACCTCGGTAACGGTGCCGTCGGCGGCGGCCTTCACGGCGGACCCAGCCCCGGCGGCAATGTCCACGCCGTTGTGAACCCGCCAGTCACGGGTGGTCTGGTTGTAGCTCAGGCAGTCCATGGCATACTCCGCCACGGTCTCCCCCTCCAGAGGGGCGGCGGTTTGCAGCGCCTTCTTGGCCGGCGCGGACGGCTGGGTGGGCTTGGTGGGCTGGGTGACCGGCGGCTTGGTGGCAATGACCGGCACATCCTGCTGAGACTGGTTGGTGGCGGACACAGACGCGTCCGGCTCCTGATTGGTGTGGGTTGCGTTCCGGTAGTACAAATAGCCAGAGATCCCGATTGCGGCGGCGCACAGGATCAGGGCTATGTAGTAGCCCTTCCCGTTGAAACCGCCAGATTTTTGGTTGTTCATTGGTTAATAGCACCTCCGAAGTTAAGTATTGCCAATTTTTCGGAGGCTATACAGAAATTTTTACCAGCTCAGGCAGTTTCGTCCTCCTCAGCATCCAGCGCCTCCCGGCGTTTCCGGTAGACCGCCCGCAGGGCCTCCAGCGCACCCAGGCAGCCAAGATAGCACACCCCCGCGAAGGCCAGGGCGACAACCGCCACTCCCAGGGTCAGGGGGCGTTTCAGCACCGCCAGCACCCGGATCAGCAGAATCACCCCGCACATCCCCGCTGGGATCAGGCTCACCAGGGCGTTAGTCCGAAAAGTAGGGGCCAGGCCGTTCTTCGTCCAGATGCCGTTCCGCACAGTGGCGAACACCAGATAGGCCGAGCTGATCAGCAGCACGATTCCCTCCCCGGCGATCTGCTTCAGGTCCGCCCCCAGCACCGCCTGGATCACCACCGCCGCGCCGCTGGCCCAGAAGGTCAGCCAGAAGCCGATCTCCTCGATCTGAAAGAGCCTGCGCTCCTGCATTTCGTCCAAATTGGTCTTTGAATTTTGCTTCATTTTATTCATCCTCCTCGCCGAATAATTCGTCCAACGATTTTCCCAGCACCTTGCAGATGGCCCGGCACAGCCGGATGGTAGGGTTGTAGTCCCCCTGCTCGATGGCGTTCATGGTCTGCCGGGAGACCCCCACCGCCTCGGCCAGGGCCTTCTGGGTCATGTCCCGCTCGGCCCGGGCCGCTTTGATTTTCAGATTGCGTCCGATCGGTATCACCTCCCTGGGTGTATAGTATCATATATCCGATAGAATGTCAAGTATATTTTACTTACTGCCCAAAATATTTTCCCCCGGAGTGCCGGGGGAAAATTGAAATGTATTTTTCGGGGCTTTCCGCCCTCACTCCTTCAGCCGCCCTTCGGCGTCGAAGGTGTAGTCCTTTCCGTCAATGGTGGCGGTCTGGTCGGTGATGTAGGCGCCGTCCTCCTGGCGGTAGCGCCAGCTCTCGCCATCGTACATCCAGCACTGGCAGGTCACGCCCGCCTTCATATAATTGGTCAAGCCCAGATTTTCCCGGGCGTCGTTGTCCTGGAAGTGCCACCACTCCGATCGCAGATCCCCAAAGCCGGCGGCGTCCATGATGATCGCCAGCAGGCCGGCGTTCTGGTTGTTCTGCTGCACCTCCGAGTACCAGCTCAGATCGTGCATCCGGGTCTGCATTTTCAGCTCCTCCCCGGTCTCCCCGTCCACCAGGGTCAGATCCATGGCGATCCCCAGGTTGTGGGTGGAGCCGCCCGCGGCCAGGAAATCGTCAAGGTCGTACCGCCCGTCGGTCATGAGCCCCCGGTAGGTGGTCCCGGGGGCCACCTCCACCTTTTCGCCGGTGTTGGTTTTCTCCGGCAGGGGCGCGTCGTAGGCCTGCCCGGTCAGGTCAAAAATGGCGTTCGTGGCCAGCCGGGGCCGGTAGGCGTCGTAAATTCGGATGATGTACCCCTCCCGCTTGGCAAGCTGGGCGGCCTGCTCCAGCTTCTGGGCGGTGGGATAGAGCAGGGGCACCAGGAAGCTGCCGTCCGCCAGCTGAATATGCTCGTAGCCGGCCACCACCGTGTCCGTCACCTGAGGGATGGCGTACTCATGGACCATGTACAGCGCCTGATAGCTGTTGACGATATCGTACTGGCACAGATCGCCCAAAAATTCCGCCAGGTTGATCAAGCAGTAGTTGCAGTCGATGTAGCCGTAGCCGTCCCCAAAGCGGATCTGGAACATTCCTTCCTCCCGGTCCAGGACGCAGTAGGCCGTGGCCTGGGGGGCCGTGCCGATCACCTGATGTTTTTCCGGGGTATCGTAGACCTTCAGATCCTGCACCGGCCAAATGGTGGAGCCCACCGGCGAATAGCCGGTGAGGGCCGCGGCATAGCCCGGCTCGGCGGCGTACTCGCTGTCCGGCAGGGTCTGGCCGCCCAGGGCCAGCACTTCAAATTCATAGTTGGTGTTCTGGGGCAGGTAGCCGGTGACGTACTGCCGCTCCTCCCCTCGGGGAATCTCCGCCACGGTGCGCCAGTCTTCCTCCCCCTCCATGCGCATCCGCACCTGGTAGCGTTCGCCCTTGGTCTCGTTCCAGGTCAGAAGGTACCGGTTATTGCCCAGATCCTGGCAGGCCACCGCCAGCTTGGTGCCCAGCAGGTCCTCCCGGTCCAGGGTGGGGCCGTCGGTCATGGGTCCCTGGAACACCAGGTTCCGGGTGGTTCGGCAGACGGCGCAGCGGATCCGGTAGCTCTGCCCGTAGGAGAGCAGGGGCAGCTCCCCGCCGGCGCCGTAGGTATAGGTGGTCTGGCCCACGGTCAGCTCCCGGGCGGGCGGGGCCTCCTCCCCCTCCAGGAGCATCTCCAGCCGGCAGGTCTCGTTTTCCCCCACGCTGATGAACACATTCAAAATCTTCCGGGTGGGGTTGGCCTCCCAGGTCATATTGGAAGCGGTGGGCGGCGTGAACACCCCAGTGGCGGACAGGTCCTCGTCGCCAAAGCGCACCAGATCCTTCTTCCCCAGCATATCGTACCGGCGGCCGGACTGGACCCGGATGGTGCATTCCTGGTCCCCCAGCGGGGGCAGAACGCAGGTCCGGTCCGTCTCCGCCAGGATGGAGTAGATCTCCTCCTCCCCCCGCAGAACCTGGATATAATAGAACTGGGCGTTCTCTCCCTCGGGCCAGGACAGCTCCAGGTACCCGTCCTCCAGGGTGTTCAGGGTCAGCACCCCGTCCTGGGGCATGGTGTTCCAAGCAAGGTCATAGGGCCGCTCCCCTATCAGGTACACGGTGGCCACAATGGCGCCGGCAATGGCCAGCAGGATCACCAGCAGCACGATGCCGATGATGAGCCATCTCCGTCTGCCTTCCTTTTTCATACCTCTCCGCTCCTTCCGGTGGCGCGGGTCCGTTCCGGTTGGTCAGCGCCGGAACACAGAGGGGACGCCGCGCGCAAAATCGATCAGCCTTCTGCTATCAAGCGTAGCCTTCCACTACCAACCGGACAATCTCCGTGCCGTTCTCCCGGTAGGTCTCCACATAAAATCCATCGTACTGCAGTCGGCCGTCTTCTCCATCTCCCAAACAGCTTTGAGCGTAGTCCCAAGTAAGGGGCTCGCCGATCAGAGCGATGAGATCCTCCACGGTCTTATCGATGCAGCTCTCCGCCTTGGCCATAAGCTCCGGGTCCGCGCCGGGGGCGCTGGTGGGCGGTTCCGTGGCCTCCTGGGTGGGGGCTTGGGTCGGCTCCTGAGTGGGAGCCTGGGTAGAGATCACCGGCTCCGCGGCGGCGGTGGTCTCCGGGGGCTGGGCGGATTTTCCGGCGGTAGTCTGGTCGACAGTGGCCTGATCGGGCTGGCCCTGGGTCTCCTGAGAATTGGCGGGCCCACAGGCGGCCAGCAGCAGCGCCAGCGCCAGGGCCAAAACAACGAATTTTTTCATACCGATTTCCTTTCTATATTTCATTCAGAGATGGAAAAGACTTGTATTTGCCCATCCAGAACGCAGGCCACCGCCGTGGCCGGCTCCTCCGCCGGGACGTAGGCGCCGTAGCCCCCGTTTTCCAGTCGGAACACCTGGTAGGCCTTCCCGCCGCAGAGCAGATAGGCCGCGCCGGGCTCTGCCCCCTCGGGCAGGACGCCCCGAACCAGGGTCAGACCCTCCGGGGCGCCGTTGGCGTTGTAGGATGGGGTTTCCGCCTGGCCGGAGGCCCCGGGAAGGGGCACATCCCGGACCGGGGCGGGCATTTTGGGCACATAGGTCACCAGATAGTTTAGATTCCGCTCCACCAGCTCGATGAGGACCTTCTCCCCCGGCAGGGTCAGATCGTAACTGGCCGACCGGGAAAACCGGGCAAAGGCGAAGCTGCTTGCCAGGTAGGGGTGCAGATCGTTTCCGAAGGAGTCCCGGTAGGCAAGCAAGCTGCCGGTCCCAGGGCCCTGGGTGACGATGGTGATGCTGTCCGGTTTGTCGCCGAAGGCCGGGTCGTAGGTGAAGGCCAGGGCCCCGGCGTAGACCGGGCCGGTCTCCCCGTCGGAAAAAGCCTGGGACGGATAGAGCATTTCATACAGATCGCCCCGGTGGGGGCCGGTATCGAAGGGCCCGGCATAGTAATCGCTCTCCAGGCCGAAAGCGGCGTTGACTGCGTCAGCCGCCAGGGCCGCGCCCTTGGGATTCCAGTGGGAATCGTGGGCATAGTAGAGGACCTCTTCCTCCCCGTCAAACAGGGCGTACAGGTCCAGATAGGGCACCCGCTTTTTATCCAGCAGGGCAAAGAGCCGGTCGATATCCCGCTCCTGGGCCACGGTGCCGTAGTTTGGCATCCAGGCCGGGTACAGGGAATTTTTATTGGGGGCGGCGCAGAACAGGAACTGCCGCCCGTTTTCCGAGCAGTACTGGGCCATGAGGGCCAGGTTTTCCGCCGCGTTTTCCAGCTCCGGCCCCAGGGAGGCGGCGCCGGTGTACC
>CANRHF010000102.1 GCA_947630345.1 uncultured Oscillospiraceae bacterium
AGACGATCCGACCCAGGACGCCCTGGCATAACGGGAAAGTGGAACGCAGTCACAGAAACGACCAGGAGCGGTTCTACGATCATCTCAGCTTCTACTCATATGAAGACTTGAAGATTCAAATGAAGCGGTACTTACGTCAGTCAAACCGCATTCCCATGTCGGTACTGGGATGGAAGACGCCGATCCAGAAACGGCAGGAGCTGGAAGCCGCCCGGATTTGCTGACTTCGGTCGGGCTCCGCCCTCCCTTCGTCAGCAAATCCGCTCCCTAATAACGAAAATTCTTTCGCTTTTTTCCAGTCTCACATCATTGACAAATGAACACGCCTCTCAGGAAAGGAGGATTTTCTGTAGAGTTTACAATGAGCTATAAAGAACCCTGCAAAATGCCCCCTGAGAAAGGTTCCCTTTCCCAGGGGGCATTTCGCCAAGTAGGAAATACATCCTCAGAAAACGCCTTTACACTGCGCGCTTTTGCGTCAAATAAATTATGCTGTATTTCATCCGTTCGTCTGTACGCGAAACTCGCCGTTTGACCGTGTCACATTGTAATAGAAGGGATTGCTCTGCGCCCAGGCCGGGTCGGCCTCCGCTCTTTCACTGTACCGCTCAAAAGCGCTGATGTAACCCGCGTGGAGCTCCTCCTCCGCCCGGAGCCGGACCCGCACCGCCTCGTCAAAGGTCTTATAGTACCCAAGCGTATAGTGCTTCTTTTGAAAGGTGATCGTCACCCGGTATTTTCCGCTTCTCGCAAGGAACAATCCACGAAATCCCGCTTTATTTTTATCCGTTGTCGAGCAGGCTCTTTTGAGCATTTCTACGCAGGTGTTGTCCTGGTAGTGCATATGATCGTGCATTTTTGCGCTCTGTTCTCGGTTCCAACAGCCGCAGCTCTGAGTCCGGCCTTGCAAAAGGTTCTCCGTGCGAACATCCAGATCCTTGCCGCAGTCACAGCGGCAATGCCAGCAATTACCTTTCGCGCCGTCTCTTTTACTGAGGTGATAAACGGCTGTCAGCCGGCCAAACCGCTGACCCGTTAGGTCAAAATATTTCATGCGTACCCGCTCCTTACGGAAGGCGGTGGACAGGGTTTCCTTTCCCTCGCCGCGTTTTCATAAATGTCTCCGCCTTTTGGGGGATCGCTTTGCCTGGAGTCAGGGCCATCCATCCAGCGCGGAACAGGGATGGGATTGTCCTCATCAAAAACGCGGGGTCTCTTCATCTCCCGTTCCCTTCCGGCAAGCTCCGTTTTTGTTTCCGTTTCAGTGCGGTATAAATCCTTCCAACAGCAGGAATAATACCTATAGCACTTATGGCGGCTCAGTCGCAGAGTTCGCCACTCTGCGCTTAGAGTGGATTTTCCCCCGCTTGGGCTGGCTATTTCTTCCCCCCTTTTCTGTGCGTTTCAAAAAACGACGATCAGCGTGTTTCCGGGTTTGACTGAATCGTTTGACTGCGATTGTTTACAGTCCCGCCGCTGCCGACCGCTCCATATTTGCCCGCTTCATGTCTATGGCGATCGTTCTTGCCCCGTGCGGGATCCCTCCGGGAGATCATCATACTGGGGGTGTTTTCACAACGCCGCCCGTGAAAGCTTTTTGACTGCGCTTTTGACTGCGCTTTTGACTGCGTCTGAAATAAAGATCGGACGCCACTTAACGAAAAATGGCATTCTTATTCCATCATTTTGCCGAATGCTTGTGGGAATTTTAATCATTTTTCCCGCGTGCTATTGAATTTGAGCGGTGACAGTGTTATAATTTCTCGTGTATATATTAATGTAGATGGGCGCAGAGTGGCGAACTCTGCGCCTTTTGACTAATCAGGTCCGGGGTGGATAGCTCTCCGATCGGGAGAACGCGGTGCCGCTCCGGGTGCGGCCATTTCAAGGTCCTTGGAAATAAAAACAGCCGGGAGCTTTTCTAAACGAAAAACTCCCGGCTGAGTCTGTCAAAGAATCCCTGTTTTCAAGAAGCGAAAACAGGGATTCTTTGGCAAACCGACTTTTCCTCCCCGGCGGAAGCCGGAGAGGAAAAGAATTCTATAACCTCAAATATTACATGGTCACGGTGATAAACTTCAGAATGAACAGCGCCGCGATCACCGTCACGGGGATGTCCTTCTTGGTGTACTTGCCGGCGCAGAGGGTGATCACCACATAAGCGATGGCGCCGATGCCGATACCGTTGGAAATGGAGTAGGTCAGGGGCATCATGACCAGGGCCAGGAAAGCGGGAACCGCGCTGCGCATATCGTGCATATCCACGCTGGCGAAGCCCCGGAGCATCAGCACGCCCACATAGATCAGGGCGGGGGCGGCGGCGCAGGAGGGCACCAGAGAGGCCAGGGGGCTCAGGAACAGGCAGACGCCGAAGCAGATGGCCACCACCAGGGAGGTCAGGCCGGTGCGGCCGCCGGCGGCCACGCCGGAGGCGGATTCCACAAAGGTGGTGCAGGTGGAGGTGCCGCAGACCGCGCCCACCACGGTGGCGATGGAGTCGCTGGTCATGCACTGGTTGACATTGATGGGGTCACCGTTCTCATCCAGCATATCGGCCTGAGAGGCGGCGCCGTAGAGGGTGCCGATGGTGTCGAACATATCCACCAGGCAGAAGGTGACGATCAGCATGATAGCGGAGAAAATACCGCCGATGGCGGGACCGGTGAAGGCCTCCACCCAGGCCTCGGGATGGAACACGCCGGTGATGCCGATGGTGCCGAAGTCCTTGAAGCTCTGGCCGATCTGGCCCATGTCAAAGGAGGGCGCGGTGCCGGAGGTGATGTAGTACAGCACGGTGGTGGCCACGATGCTGATCAGCACGGAGCCCTTGACTTTATAATGCTCCAGAACGGCAATGATCAGCAGGCCCAGCAGGGCCAGCAGGGCGGGCAGGGCCACGGCCACAAACTGGCCGCTGGCGATGGCGCCGTGGATATCCACGAACTGCAGGAAGGTGTAGGGGTTATCCTGCAAAATTCCGGCGTTCTTGAAGCCGATGAAAGCGATGAACAGGCCAATGCCGGCGGGGATGGCTTTCTTCAGGCAATCGGGCAGGGCCTTGGCAATCTTGGACCGCAATCCGGAAAGGGACAGCGCCATAAAAATGATGCCGGACACCAAAATAATGACCAGACCGGACTGATAGCCGGTGACCGCGCCCTCTGCCGTCACGCTGCCGTCCTCCCCAAAAGCCAGCCGGGGCAGGATGAAGCACACGAAGAAGAAGGAGTTGAGGCCCATTCCGCAGGCCTGCGCGAAAGGCATTTTGGCGTAGAGCGACATCAGCAGCGTACCGATGACCGCCACCAGGATCGAAGCGACGTACACAGAATTCCAAATCTGCTGTAGCACCGGGTCCGCTCCCTGGTAGAAGCTGACGATCTGGTTCGGGTTGGTGACCACAATGTACGCCATCGCGAAGAAGGTCGTCAGACCCGCGATGATCTCGGTGCGCACGTTGGAGCCCCGTTCCGAAATTTTGAAGAATTTGTCCAAGATTTTCACGCTCCCAGTACAAAATTTTTTGGGGTCCGGGTACGCCGGACCCCAATAGAAGTATACAACGCGCGGCCGCAAATTGCAAGAGAGAATGGGAGTTTCTGTCATATTTTGTTCATGATAGCCGGAGACAGCCCCTCCTCTCCCCCATTTTTCGGCAGATTGCGCTTTCCTTCTTGCTCCGGGAAGGGGGAAAGCCCCTATTTGCGCTTCTCCCAATAGCTGGCGGCCAGAATCACCCCGGCCAGGAGCAGTAAGGTGACGGGCGTGGCGGCCATGGCCACGGGACCGGCGGTGAAGTAGCCGATCAGCCCGGCGATCAGATACCCCACGGCGCACACGGCGGCGCAGGTCATGGCGTAGGGCAGCTGGGTGGAGACGTGGTTGACGTGATTGCAGTGGGCCCCGGCGGAGGCCATGATGGTGGTGTCGGAAATGGGCGAGCAGTGGTCCCCGCACACCGCGCCGGACAGGCAGGCGGCAATGGCAATGACCAGCATCTCCTCCGAATTGGCAAAGACGTTGCACACAATGGGGATCAAAATGGAGAAGGTGCCCCAGCTGGTGCCGGTGGAGAAGGCCAGGAACACCGCCACCACAAAAATAATGGCAGGCAGGAAGATCTGGAAGCCCCCGGCGGAGGCCGCCACCAGATCGTGGATGTAGGCGTCCGCCCCCAAAAGGCCGGTCATGCCGGACAGGTTCCAGGCCATGATGAGAATAATCATGGGGGCGCACATGGAGCGGAAGCCGGCGGCGAAGCACTCCATAAATTCAGAGAGGGACAGGACTCCCCGCCACAGGTACAGGAAAAAGGTGAACACGATGGCAACCAGGCTGCCAAAGACCAGCCCCATGGCGGAGTTGGAGTCGGCAAAGGCGTCGATAAAGCCCACGCCGTCAAAAAAGCCGCCGGTGTAGACAATGCCAATGATACAGGCAACAATCAGCACCACCACCGGCAGGACCAGATCGATCACGGACCCCTTTTCGGAGGGGATCTCGTTGTCCGCGTCGGCGTAGGGCCGGTCCGGCGTGGTGAACAGGTCCCCGGAAAGGGCGTTTTGCTCATGGATCTTCATGGGCCCATAGTCCAGTCGCAAGGTGACAATCAAAAGCATCATCAGGATGGTCCCCAGGGAGTAGAGGTTGTAGGGGATCGTCCGCAGGAACATCTCAAAGCCATTGATCCCGGAGCCCTCCGGCACGGAATAGGTGACCGCCGCCGCCCAGCTGGAAATGGGGGCGATGATGCAGATGGGGGCGGCGGTGGCGTCGATGAGGTAGGCCAGCTTGGCCCGGGAGACCCCGTGCCGGTCCGTCACCGGCCGAATGACGGAACCCACCGTCATGCAGTTGAAGCCGTCGTCTACAAAGATCAGCACTCCCAGCAAAATGGTGGCCAGCTGGGCGCCCACCCGGGACTTGATGTGCTTGGAGGCCCAGCGCCCGAAGGCCGCGGAGCCTCCGGCCTTGTTCATCAGGGCCACCATGGTCCCCAGCAGCACCACAAAGACCAGGATGCTGGCATTCTGCACGGTGGCGATATTGGTGACAAAGCCGCCGCTCTCGCTGTACATAATGGTGTTCAGGGCCAGCTCCAGATTCCCGTGGGCATAGAGCAGGCCGCCGATCAGGATGCCGAGGAACAGGGAAAAATAGACCTCCTTCGTGATCAACGCCAGGGCAATGGCCGCCACCGGCGGCAGCAGCGCCCAGGCGGTCTGGAAACCGAAGGGCTGGTACCCCTCCCCCGCCTCGGCCGGCGTGCGGAAGGACACAATAACGAGGGCCGCGATGGCGATCAGCGCCAGAATCAGCAGCCCGCAGCGAATAGCCTTGGATTTTTGCATGGACTGTCCTCCTTGAAGGGATTTGCTATCTTTATTATAAGGCGTCGGCCCCGGTTCGTCAATCCTTAGTTTCTTCCCCCGCGATTCCATAATATGCCGCTGTGAGCCCAAAAGCACAAAAAGAACCCCCTCCGGCAGTGGTCAGAGGGGATATTCATACTCAAACGCAGCTCGGTCGGTGATAAAGTCAAACGCCGTCTTTCCGCCGATCTCAAACCGATAGGCCCCCTTGCAGGCGGCGCTTTCGTGGATCGTCCTTGCCATTTTTCCGTTCACCGGCGCGTTCAGTGGATGGGACTTCTTCTCGATCAGCCGCGCGGTAAAACGCTTGTCGCCCTGCTGGATCGTGACCTCTTGATCGCCGATATTAACCGCTCGCGCGCCAAGGTAGGTGGCGAGCCGGTACTCCTGACCGTTCCACAAAATCACGCCGATAACGCCCGTAAAGCGCAGTCCAAGCATGGGAATGTCCGCCACGCTCAGCATCAGGCAGCCGCCTTCAAAATGGCACTGTGTCCAGAGATATTCCTTTGGAAAGGAACAGCCCCGATCGCCCTCGATATATCCCGTGGCGTTGTCAAAACGAAAAAGCTGGCCGTTTACGTTGATCTCTCCCGTGACGGAATGTCTCATGCTGACAACGCTGTGGCGGCACTCCAGAAACGGAACGTACTGAAACGGGCCCATAATATCGTAGCGGATTGGGGTAATAGGTCCGAAACGCACTTCGCCCACGGCAGTGCAGGAGCTGTTTTTCAGATGGAACCGGATGCCGCTTGCGTCAAAAGCATTCTCTCCCACACGCACACCGAAGCCTTTTTTCGCCTCCTGATATGCCGTATCGGGAAAACCAAACTGCCATGCGCCGCTTTCGGTGATCAGCTGAACGGACGACGAACGGGCCTTCCCGGATCGCAGCAACACGGGGATCACCGCCAACGTCTGAAAATCGCTCTGGCATTTCAAATACCACCCGCGAAAAGAATCCATCATATCACCCCAAATCAGTTTGGGCGGAAAAAAGTGGGATTATACATACAAACATCCCCCTCCGACCAGGGGGCCGGAGGGGGATGAAGTTTGGAGAACTAGATTGGATTATCCCAGAAACGGAGCATCCCGTGGCTGGCCGACGAAGCGCGCGGATACGCCCTCACGCCCTCAGCCGCCGGGGAGGATCATTTCTTTCCGCTCTTGATGGCAGCCTGGGCGGCGGCCAGACGGGCGATGGGCACCCGGAAGGGAGAGCAGGAAACATAGTCCAGGCCAATGGAGTTGCAGAACTCGATGGAGGAGGGATCTCCGCCATGCTCGCCGCAGATGCCGCAGTGCAGCTGCGGGCGGGTCTTCTTGCCCAGCTTCACGGCCATGTCCATCAGCCGGCCCACGCCGGTGGTGTCCAGCCGGGCGAAGGGATCGGACTCGTAGATCTTGTTGGCGTAGTAGGCGCCCAGGAACTTGCCGGCGTCGTCCCGGCTGAAGCCGAAGGTCATCTGGGTCAGGTCGTTGGTGCCGAAGCAGAAGAACTCGGCCTCGGTGGCGATGTCGTCGGCGGTGAGGGCGGCCCGGGGGATCTCGATCATGGTGCCC
>CANRHF010000103.1 GCA_947630345.1 uncultured Oscillospiraceae bacterium
CGGCCTGTACACATTGCCGGAAAACCGGGAAAAAAGGAGCCGGATTTCTTGGCATTGTGGAAATTGACAAATCCGCGCAAAAAAATTATACTATTTACACAATGCTACATTCCCATTGGGGAGGCTGAAATATGATCAAAGTTTGGGATGTTACCATCCCCCAGCTGTCCGGAGACGAGATCCGGCGGGCCTATGTGTATCTGCCCAAGTCCTACGAAAAGCACCCGGAGAAGCGGTATCCGGTGATGTACATGTTCGACGGGCACAATGTGTTTTACGACGACCACGCCACCTACGGCAAGTCCTGGGGCATGGGCGACTATCTGGACAAGACCGGCAAAGAGCTGATCGTGGCGGCGGTGGAATGCACCCACCAGGGGAACAACCGCCTCAGCGAGTACTCCCCGGTGAGCTTTGAAAACGAGGTCCTGGGGAAGGTCCGGGGCCGGGGCCGGGAGTACATGACCTGGATGCTGGGCGAATTCAAGCCAAAAATCGACCGGGAGTACCGGACCCTTCCCGACCGGCGGAATACCCTGATCTGCGGCTCCTCCATGGGCGGACTCATGGCGCTGTATGCCGCCGTGAGCTACAACAACGTGTTTCAGCGGGCCGCCTGCCTGTCGCCCAGTTTATGGGTGGACACGGGGAAGGTCCTCTCTCTGATCGCCCGGGGCCGGATGAGAAAGGACACCTGCATCTACATGGACTATGGCAGCCGGGAGCTGTTCAATCACAACGCCAACACCGACGCCCTGGCCTCCGCGACCCAGCTGCTGCTGATCAAGCAGGTGAATCTGACGTTGCGCATCGCCCCCGGCGGGGACCATTCCGAGGCGTCCTGGGAGCGGCAGATCCCCGTTTTCATGGACTGCCTGGGCATTTAGGAGGAAGCACATGGAAATTCAGTATTACCGCCACTATTCCGGCTGCCTGGGCCGGGACATGGAATTCAAGGTCTATGGCCACGCCGGAAAGCCGGTGATGTTCATTCCCTGTCAGGGGGGCCGGTTCTTTGACTTCGAGAACTTCCACATGACCGACTACTGGGCCAAGTGGATCGAGGAAGGCCGGTGTATGGTCTACTCCGTGGACACGGTGGACAACGAGACCTACGCCGACCTGGGCGGCGACCCCCGGCGGCGGATCGAGCGGCATGAGCAGTGGTATCACTACATTGTGGACGAAATGGTGCCCACCATCCGGCACCTCAGCGGCCTGCGGAACGGCTACGACCAGGGGATCATGCCCTTCGGCTGCTCCATGGGGGCCATGCACGCGGCCAACCTGTTCTTCCGCCGGCCGGACCTGTTCGACAAGGTCTTCGCCATTTCCGGCCTCTACGACTCCCGGCTGTTCTTCGGGGACTACATGGACGATCTGCTCTACCAGAACACCCCGGTGGCGTACCTGGCCAACATGCCCCAGGATCACCCCTACATTGAGATGTACAACCAGCGGGAGATCCTGATCGTGGTGGGCCAGGGGGCCTGGGAGGACGAGCTTTTGAGCAGCACCCGGTGGCTGGACACGGTGCTGGCCCAGAAGGGGATCCGAGCCCGGTTTGAATATTGGGGCTACGATGTGAATCACGACTGGCCCTGGTGGTATAAAATGGTGGACTACTATGTTCCCCAGCTACTGTGAAAAAAGGAGAGAAACAGCATGAAAAACTTTGTTTTTATTTCCCCCAATTTCCCGGTGACCTACTGGAAATTCTGCGCCGAGCTGAAAAACAACGGTATGCGGGTCCTGGGCATCGGCGACTGCCCCTATGACCAGCTGACCCAGCAGCTGCGGGATTCCCTCCATGAGTACTACAAGGTGTCCAGCCTGGAAAACTATGACGAGGTCTTCCGCGCCGTGGCCTTCTTCACTTACAAGTACGGCAAGATCGACTGGCTGGAGTCCAACAACGAGTACTGGCTGGAGCGGGACGCCCGGCTGCGCACCGAGTTCAACATCACCAGCGGCTTCAAGAACGAGGACATGGAGCGGGTGAAGCGGAAGTCCGCCATGAAGAAGTACTATGCCCAGGCCGGCATCCCCACCGCCCGGTACCATCTGGTGGAGGGCTATGACGACGCCGCCGAGTTTGCCCACATGGTGGGCTATCCCGTCATCGTCAAGCCGGACAACGGCGTGGGCGCCAACAACACCTACCGCCTGGCCAGCGACGACGACCTGCGCTTCTTCATCGATACCAAGGACGACAACGTGTATATCATGGAGGAGTTCATCAACGGCTACGTCCGCAGCTACGACGCCATCATCGACTCCCACGGCGATCCCATCTTCGAGTCCGGCAACATCACCCCCAATTCCCTGATGGACATCGTGAACACCCAGAGCAACTGCCTGTACTACCTGGTGCCGTACCTGCCCGAGGACTTCCGGCAGATCGGCCTGCGGACGGTGAAGGCCTTCAATGTCCGCAGCCGCTTCATTCACCTGGAGTACTTCGTCCTCAACGCCGACCAGGAGGGCCTGGGCAAGAAGGGAGACGTGATCGGCCTGGAGGTCAATATGCGCCCCGCCGGCGGCTATACCCCCGATATGTACGACTACTCCGCCGAGACCGACGTGTACAAAATGTGGGCGGATATGATCGCCTTTGACCGCTGCACCCTGCCTCAGGACAAGCCCCGGCACTTCTGCGCCTTCTGCGGCCGCCGGGACGGGAAGGAATTTTACCTGGATCACAACGCCATCATGACCAAGTACGCTCCCAATATGCGGATGTGGGGCCGGATCCCGGACGCCCTCTCCGGCGCCATGGCCAACCAGATGTATGTGGCCGTGTTCGACACCGAGGAGGAAATGTGGCGCTACTACAAGGATCTGCTCTCCTGCAAGGATGAATAAAAAATTCCGCCGCGCTGGTCGCGGCGGAATTTTTTGCCCCCGGTTCCGGAAAAAAGGATTGCGCGTTTCGGCAAAAAGGGATATAATAGAGGCGAAAAGTGGACGCGATAGGAGGAAAGCCCATGGAACCCGTGCCGGAAAAGGAAACACTGTCGCAGATCGCGGAGCTGTTTAAGGGCTTCAGCGATGCCACCCGGGTGGAGATCCTGGCCCTGCTGGTGGGCCGGGAGCTGTGCGTCAACGACATTGCCCAGGCCGTGGACATGAGCCAGAGCGCCGTGAGCCACCAGCTGGGCATCCTCAAGCGGATGCATCTGGTGAAAAACCGCCGGGAGGGGAAGAGCCTGCTCTATTCCTTGGCGGACGACCATGTGCTGACCATCCTCAAAACCGGATTGGAACACGTTTTGGAGTAAAAAATCTCCCCGAATGGCGGAACCATTCGGGGAATTTTTTACAGTGCCTGCTCCTTTAAAAGCGCCGCCAGGTCCTTCCCCCAGGGAAGCGCCGAAAGACGCCGGGAAAGATCCTCCTCCGCCAGGCGGCATCCAGTCAAGGCGGCCTCGACCCGGGGGGAGAGGGAGACGTCCATGGCGTCGGTGTAGACCTTGGCCTCCAGAATGACGCCCTGCTCCACCCGGAGCAGCACCTGGACCTGTCCCCAGGGAAACCTACTCCGGCAGTCCAGAGAGAAGGGAGGCTGCTGGCCGTAGTTCCATTCCCAGCTGGCTTGACGGGCCCGAAGCAGGGCCACCCGGGCCGGGTCCGGCGCCGGTGCCGGTGCGGGCGACCCTTCGTAGACCTGGGCGAAGGCCCGGCACAGGGCCCGCCCCAGGGCCTCCACGGTCAGGCCGGGCCGCAGCTGGGCCAAATTCACCACCCGGCTGCGGACGGAGCTGACGCCCTTGGCGGCCAGCTTGGCCTTGGCGGGGCTTAAATACCGGGTCATTTTTTCCAGATCCACGTTTACCAACAGGGTGCCGTGGTGATAGGCGGCGGAAGGCCCCCGGTAAAAGGCATTTCCCGAAAATTTCCGCCCCTGGCAGTGCAGGTCGTTCCGACCGGAGATCTCCGCCGGAATCCCCAGGGCGGCCAGGGCGGTCTGGATCACCGTCAGCTGGCGAGCGATGTCAAATTCCTCGTGGGGCGCCAGAAAGGTGAAATTCAGATTCCCCAGGTCGTGGAACACCGCTCCGCCGCCGCTCTGGCGGCGGGCCAGGCGGCCCCCCTCCCGCTCCAGCAGGGCGGTGCGGCACTCCAGCCAGGGGTTCTGATTCCGACCGATGACCACGGTGTTTTCGTTTTGCCAGAGATAGAGGATCACCGCGCCCTCTCCGGCGGTGGAAAGCAGGGCGCTCTCCACCGCCAGGTTGGTATAGGGGTCGGTTCCCGTCCCGATATGAAGATAGAGGGCTACTCTGGTTGACATAATATTGGAGTCCGGGCTGCCCGGACCTCATCCGGCCGGCGGATCTGGGCGTGATGGGGCGCTTCGTGCATATATGCCGGGTCCTCGTGGGCCCGGTCCCACAGCTTTAAGAAGACCTCCGCCGCCTGGTCCAGGGTCTGCTTGCTCTCCGTCTCCGTGGGCTCCAGCATCAGCGCCTCGTGGACGATCAGGGGGAAGTACATGGTGGGCGGGTGCATCCCGTAGTCGATGAGGGTCTTGGCCAGATCCAGGGCGGAGACCCCGGTCTCCTTCTTAAGCGCGCTCAGATCCAGCACAAATTCGTGCATACACAGCCCCTCATAGGCGGGCGTGTACCGACCTTTCAGCCGGGCCAGGAGATAATTGGCGTTGAGCACGGCGTTTTCCGCCGCCTGGGGGACCCCCTCCTTGCCTAGGGTCAGCAGATAGGCCAGGGCCTTGACCACCACCAGGAAATTCCCGGCGAAGGAGCGCACCTGGATCCCCTCGCCCCCGTCCATCAGCCGGGACTTGGGCAGATACGCGGCCAAAAATTCCTTGCAGCCCACCGCCCCGCCGCCGGGACCGCCGCCGCCATGGGGGGTGGCGAAGGTCTTGTGCAGATTCAGGTGGACACAGTCGAAGCCCATGTCCCCCGGGCGAGCCAGGCCCATAACGGCGTTGAGGTTGGCCCCGTCGTAGTAGCACAGGCCCCCCGCGCCGTGGACCAGCCGGGTGATCTCCAGAATATTCCGGTCGAAAAGGCCCAGAGTGTTGGGATTGGTCAGCATCAGCCCGGCGGTGTCCTCCCCCAGGGCGGCCTTCAGGGCCTCCAGGTCCACGCAGCCGTCGGGTCCGGAGGGGATGTTCACGATTTGATAGCCGCACATGGCGGCGGTGGCCGGATTGGTGCCGTGGGCGGAGTCGGGAACCAGGATCTTGCACCGCTTGCGGTCGCCCCGGGCGTCATGGTACTGCTTGATGAGCAGTACGCCGGTAAATTCCCCGTGGGCCCCGGCGGCGGGCTGGAAGGTCATGTCCGCCATGCCGGTGATCTCACACAGCAGCTTCCTGGCGGTGGAGAGCACCTCCCGGCAGCCCTGGGTGGCCGCCTCCGGCGCCAGGGGATGGATGCCGGTGAAGCCCGGCAGAGCGGCCATCTCCTCGTCGATCCGGGGGTTGTACTTCATGGTGCAGGAGCCCAGGGGGTAGAAGCCGCAGTTGACCCCGTACACCCGCTGGCACAGCTGGGTATAGTGGCGGCTCACGTCGGTTTCGCTGAGTTCCGGCAGCTTAGGGGGCGCTTTTCTGCCCAGGCCCTCCGGAAGGGAGACCTCCGGCACGTCGCACGCCGGCAGATATTCCGTCCACCGGCCGGGGACGCTTTTTTCAAAAATCAGCTCCATCTACCCAGCACCTCCTTCACGATCTCCACGGCCCGGTCCAGTTCCGCCTTGGGGACCTTCTCCGTGGCGCACCACAGCACGCCGCCCTCGATGGGCAGGCCACCCAGGATCCCCGCCTCCTCCAGGGCGGAGAGAACCTCCGCTGTGTGGGGAAGGGTGGTGACAAATTCATGGAAAAAGGCGCCGCTGTAGACCAATTCCACGCCGGGAAGAGCGCGGAGCTTCTCCGCCAGATAATGGGCCTTGGCCATGGACTGCTTCGCGGCCTTTTCCATGCCCGCGGGCCCCATGGCCGCCATGTACAGCCCGGCGGTGAGGGCGCACAGCGCCTCGTTGGAGCAGATGTTAGAGCTGGCCTTCTCCCGGCGGATGTGCTGCTCCCGGGCCTGGAGGGACAGAACATATGCCCGCTCACCGGCGGCGTCCACGGTCTGGCCCACGATCCGGCCGGGGAGCTTGCGCATATATTTGGCGGTGGTGGCCATAAAGCCCAGGTAGGGCCCGCCATAGCTCAGGGGCATACCCAGGGGTTGACCCTCGCCCACGGCGATGTCCGCCCCAGCCTCCCGGGGCGTTTGCAGGATGGCCAGGGCGATGGGGTTGCAGCCCAAAATGTACATGGCCCCCGCCTGATGGACGGCCTCCCCGATTTTTTCGGCGTCCTCCAGCTGGCCGTAGAAATTGGGCTGCTGGACGTATACCGAGGCCACCTCGGGGGTCAGCATGGCCTCCAGGGCCGCCAGATCGGTTTTGCCGTCCTTCTTCGGAATCACCTCCACCGCCTCCCCGGCGGCGTAGCAGTAGGTCTTGACGGTCTGGATGGTGTCCGGGTGGGCGGCGGCGGAGATCAGGGTCACCCGCCGCTTCCGGTCCCGGCACATGGCGGCGGCCTCCGCCGCGGCAGTGGCTCCGTCGTAGACCGAGGCGTTGGACACGTCCATGCCCGTCAGGCGGCAGATCATGGTCTGATATTCAAAGATCGACTGCAAAATGCCCTGGCTCATCTCCGCCTGGTAGGGGGTGTAGGCGGTGAGAAATTCCTCCTTGGCGGGGATGTACTTGACGATGCTGGGAATGTAGTGGTCATAGGCCCCCGCCCCCCGGAGCACCGTGGGGAACACCCGGTTTTTCTCCGCCAGGGAGGCCATCATCCGGGCGACCTCCAGCTCGCTCTTGCCTTCGGGCAGGTCCAGGTCGGGCCGGTACATTTCCTCCGGCACGTCCCGATACAGCTC
>CANRHF010000104.1 GCA_947630345.1 uncultured Oscillospiraceae bacterium
CCGGGGGGATAGCAGGTAACGAATTCGCTGCACACCTGCCCCACGCTCTCCACCAGCGGCATACTCCGCTTGGGGGCATAAAACGCCTCCTGGGGACTGGTGACCACCTCGGGGTCGATGAACTCCTGGCTCAGCAGGCCGGTACCGTCCCTCTGGTATCTCCGGCGGATCTCCGCCAAGGCGCTGACCAGCCGCTCCACCTCCTGGATCCGGTCGCCGATGGAGAGGTAGGCGAGAATATTGCCAATGTCTCCGAACTCGATCTGAATGTCGTATTCATCCCGGAGAATGTCGTAGACCTCAATCCCCGCCAGGCCGATATCCAGGGTGTGGACGCTGAGCTTGGTGATATCAAAATCAAACACCGAGTCTCCATTGAGCAGCTCCCGCCCGAAGGCGTAATAGCCGCCCACGGCGTTGACCTCCTGCCGGGCATATTCCGCCATGTCCGCCACCTGATGGAACACCTCCCTGCCCCGCAGGGCCAGGTTCCGGCGGCTGATATCCAGGCTGGACATCAGCAGATAGCTGCCCGAGGTGGTCTGGGTCAGATTGATGACCTGCCGCACATAGCCGGCGTTGATCCCCGGCCCGGTCAGAAGCAGACTGGACTGGGTCAGGCTGCCGCCGCTTTTGTGCATGGACACGCAGGCCATGTCCGCCCCCGCCGCCATGGCGGACACCGGAAGGCCCCCGCCAAAGTAGAAGTGGGTGCCATGGGCCTCGTCCACCAGGCAGAGCATTCCCGCCTCATGGGCCATCCGAACGATGGCCCGCAGATCGCTGCAAACTCCATAGTAGGTGGGGTTGTTCACCAGCACCGCCACGGCGTTGGGATGCTCGGCAATAGCCTTGGCCACCTGCTCCCGCCGCATCCCCAGGGAGATGCCCAGCCGCTGATCCACCTCTGGGTTTACATAAACCGGTACCGCGCCGCACAGCACCAGGGCGTTGATGACGCTTTTGTGGACGTTTCGGGGCAGAATGATCTCCTCCCCCCGTTTGCAGGAACTCAAGACCATGCTCTGGACCGAGCTGGTGGTGCCCCCCACCATCAAAAAGGCGTGGGCCGCCCCGAAGGCGTCCGCCGCCAGGTCCTCCGCCTGGGCGATCACGGACACAGGATGACATAGATTGTCCAGGGGTTTCATGCTGTTCACGTCCACGCCCACGCACTGCTGCCCCAGAAAGGCGGTCAGCTCCGGGTTGCCCCGGCCCCGCTTGTGCCCCGGCACGTCAAAGGGCACCACCCGCATTTTTCGGAAATTCTCCAGGGCCTCATAGATGGGGGCGCGGCTCTGATCCAGCCGGGTTCTGTTGACATTCATGGCCATTCTCCTCCCTTGACGCAAAAAACGCAAGCCGTGGGAACACGGCTTGCGAATCAGTCCAATAACCCCTTTTTTCCAGAAAAAGGGCTGGCAAGAAATGATCAGAGTCTATACAGCAATCATACTTTTACTACTCTTATTGACCGTTTCACAAGTCTGCGCCACCGCGCATTTCGGTTATGAAGTAACCAACTTATAAAATTTGAGCTCTCAACTCAATCAATAAGGCAGCTAAAAAGCCGCCGGTCGGCGGTGGACCCGGCTGTCCGTATGGCCTTGACTCCCGGGGAGTGGTCCGGAATAATTGCTTTGAAAGACTTTTGTCATTTCAAGTTTTTATTATGGTAGCATGGCGGGGCCCATTTGTCAAGCCTCCCGGCGATTTTTTGTAATATGGTGCAAATTGGGGTCAAAAAAGCGCCGTTGAGCGGCTCCCAACGGCGCTTTTTCAAAAGAAATGGGAAAACAGTCCCTTTTTTTCGTAGGGCCGGCTCGATATGGCGGTGACCCGGTAGCCGGTGGCCTCCACGGCGGCCTTCAAGGCCGTCAGGTCGATGGGCTGCTCCGTCAGCGCCACCGCCTGGCCGGTTTTGTGGGAAGCGGTGACCTTCTTTACGGGAACGGCTCGCCGGATGGCGTCGCAAATGTGGTTTTCGCACATGGAGCAGGCCATACCGTCGATCGTCAGGTCGATTTGCGTCATTTTTTGCTCCTTTCTCCCCTTCGGGGCCGCCAAATGGCGGCCCCAGGAGGTAGATCACTGTCCCGCGCTTTCGCGTTTTCCGCAGCTTCCGCAGTGCCCGGTACAGCCGGAGCAACCGGAACAACCGGCGCAGCCGCCGCAAGACTTTCCGGCCTTTTTGTCCTTCCGCAGGCTCCAGATGGAGGCAAGAGCCAGCGTAGCGACAATGACCAGGACAATAGCGGTTCCCATATGTTACACCTTCCCCGCTTCCACGGACCGGGTATTTAAATGCGCGCCCTGGGGCTGATACCCCTTCCGGAACAGCAGGTAGCCGATCAGCGCCAGCAGCGCCACCGCCGCCACGGACCAGAAGTTGAAGGCGACCTCCCCGGCGATCAGTCCGCCGATCTGGTAGGTGACCAGGGCCACCACATAGGCCCAGACGCACATATAGCCCACGGCGAAGCAGGTCCATTTCCAGTTGTTCATCTCCCGCTTGATGGCGCCGATGGCGGCGAAGCAGGGGGCGCACAGGAGGTTGAAGATCATGAAGCTGTAGGTGGTGATAGGGGTGAAGTGCCGGGCGATCTCCAGGTCAAAATTGCCCGGGTAGAGGATGCTCATGGTGCCCACCACGTCCTCCTTGGCGATGAGGCCGGTGATGGTGGCCACGGTGTCCTTCCAGTTGCCGAAGCCCAGGGGCGCGAAGATAAAGCAGATGGCGCCGCCGATGGCCGCCAGCAAGGAATCCTCGCTGTTCTCCACCTGGCCGAAACCGGAAGCGGTGAAGCCGAAGCCCTGGAGGAACCAGATGGCGATGGAGGCCAGCAAAATGATGGTCCCCGCCCGCTTGATGAAGGACCAGCCCCGCTCCCAGGTTGCCCGGAGGACGTTCCCGGCGGAGGGCACATGGTAGGCCGGCAGCTCCATGACGAAGGGCGCCGGGTCTCCGGCGAAAGCCTTGAACTTCTTCAGCATGATGCCGGAGACGATCACGGAGCCGATACCGATAAAGTAGGCCGAGGCGGCCACGAAGGGGGACTTGTGGAAGATGGCCCCGGCAAACAGGGCGATGATGGGGGCCTTGGCCCCGCAGGGCATGAAGCAGGTGGTCATGATGGTCATTTTCCGGTCCCGGTCCTGCTCGATGGTCCGGGAAGCCATGACCCCGGGGACGCCGCAGCCCGTGGCCACCAGCATGGGGATGAAGCTCTTACCGGAGAGGCCGAAGCGGCGGAAGATCCGGTCCATGATGAAGGCGATCCGGGCCATGTAGCCGATATCCTCCAAAATGGCCAGCAGGAAGAACAGCACCAGCATCTGGGGCACGAAGCCCAGCACCGCGCCCACGCCGGCCACGATGCCGTCCAGGACCAGGCTCTTGACAATCTCGTTGCAGTGGATCGCGGTCAGGGCATCGTCCAGGAGGACGGGGATGCCCGGCACCCAGACGCCGTAATCGTTGGGATCGGGCTCGGCAACGGTCAGAGCCTGCCGGTATGCTTCCTCATTGACAGGGATGACCGTCGTTTCGCCTTCCTCGTCGTCGTAGAGATAGGCCTCGGTCTCGCCGTTTTCATAGGCCTCGATGATGGCGGCGGCCTCCTCGAATGCCCCGGAGTCCTCCTCCCAGGCGTCCGTATCAGCGGTGAAGGGCACGAACCAGCCGTCCCCAAACAGGCCGTCGTTGGCCCAGTCGGTGCCGATAGAGCCGATAGACACAGGCCAGGGGCCCATGGCGATGGCGTAGATCAGGAACATGACCACGAAGAAAATGGGCAGCGCCAGCACCCGGTTGGTGACGATCTGATCTACCCGGTCGGAGGCGGTCATTTTTTTCCCGCTCTTTTTCTTATAGCAGCCCCGGAGCATTTCCGCGATGTACACATACCGCTCGTTGGTAATGATGGCCTCGGCGTCGTCGTCCAGCTCCTTTTCGGCGGCCTGGATATCGGTCTCGATATGGGCGGTGACGGCGTCGGAGAGCTTCAGCTGCTCCAAAACCTTCTGATCCCGCTCAAAAATCTTGATGGCGTACCACCGCTGCTGCTCCTCCGGCAGGCCGTGGACCGCGGCCTCCTCGATGTGGGCCAGGGCGTGCTCCACCACCCCGGAGAAGGTGTGCTGGGGCACGGTAGCGCCGCCCTGGGCGGCCTTCACCGCCGCCTCGGCGGCCTCGCTGATGCCGTCGCCCTTCAGGGCGGAGATCTCCAGCACCGGGCAGCCCAGCTGCCGGGACAGCTCCTGAATGTCGATCCTGTCCCCGCTTTTTTTCACCAGGTCCATCATGTTGACGGCCACCACCACGGGGATGCCCAGCTCCGTCAGCTGGGTAGTCAGATACAGGTTCCGCTCCAAATTGGTGCCGTCCACCAGGTTCAAAATGGCGTCGGGCCGCTCCCCGATCAGGTAGTTCCGGGCCACCACCTCCTCCAGGGTGTAGGGGGACAGGGAGTAGATGCCGGGCAGATCCGTGACGGTGACGCCCTCGTGCTTTTTAAGTTTGCCTTCCTTTTTCTCCACGGTGACGCCGGGCCAGTTGCCCACATACTGGTTCGCGCCGGTAAGGGCGTTGAACAACGTCGTCTTGCCGCAGTTGGGGTTGCCCGCCAGGGCAATTTTCAGTTCCATGTTGGGTTCTCCTTTTTTTGATATTAGCCGCCGCTAACCGGTGGGCGAAAAATTACTCCACGTCGATCATTTCCGCGTCCGCCTTGCGGATGGACAGCTCATAGCCCCGGACCGTGACCTCCAAGGGGTCCCCCAAGGGGGCGACCTTGCGGACGTAGATCTCCACGCCCTTGGTGATGCCCATGTCCATGATCCGGCGCTTGACGGCGCCCTCGCCGTTCAGGCGAAGAACCTTCACCGTCTGACCGACCTTCGCGTTTCTCAGTGTCATGCCTTGTTCGCTCCTTCCATTACATAACGAGTATTTTCTGGGCCATTTCCCGGCTGACGGCCACCCGGGAGGCCTTCACCGCCACGATCAGGTTCCCGGCCATCTCGCTGACGACCGTTACCCGGCCTCCGGCCACGAAGCCCAGATCCTCCAGATGTTTCTTGGTCTCCGGATTGCCCGAGACCCGGTGAATCACCGCTTCCTTGCCCACCTGGGCCAGGGATAGAGGCAGCATGTGGATAACCCTCTCTCCGCCAGGAATTAGCAATCGCTAACCTCTGGCCTGAAATTTTGTTAGCTTTCGCTAACCAGGTGTATTATAGCTGTTCCCCTTCCATTTGTCAACTATAATCCACAGAAAATCAAAAGTTTGGCAAATCCCGCCAAAAAATATTAGCCTCCGCTAACTTTATTCTGTGCAGCTTGCATACAGAAAAAACGGGGGTTGCGTTTTTCCATAAAATATGGTATTCTTTTAATAATAAATTTTTTAGGAGGGTTGGGCCATGCTTCAGGAGTCCGGGGAAATGTATTTGGAAACCATTCTGATCCTGTCCCAGAAGGGCGGACCTGTCCGCTCGGTGGATATCGCCGAACACATGGGCTTCTCCAAGCCCAGCGTCAGCCGGGCCATGGGCCTGCTCCGGTCCGGGAACTACATTGTCATGGACGAGGACAATTTGATCACCCTGACCCCCGCCGGCCGGGCCATCGCGGAGAAGATCTACAGCCGCCACACCGTCCTGGCCAAGCTCTTCACCCACCTTGGGGTGGACCCGGAGGTGGCCGCCGCCGACGCCTGCAAGATCGAACACGACATCTCCGACGAGACCTTTGAGGCCGTGCGCAGGTTCGCCGCCAGGTTGGAGGAAGGTTAGATTCGGCGGAATTTGCCGGTTTTTGCGGATGGTTTCATTCCGACCTGTAATGAGATAAAAGGAGGGAACGCCAATGGCACAGTATGGAAAACGGTTGACGGGAGATTTCGACCAGATCCTTGAAAAAATCGAGAATGGCATCCTGGAGTCCAGCATCTCCGCCAGCCTGGAGGAAAGCGCCAATTTCCGCACCGCCACCGCCCGGTGCGCCGTCCGGGTCTTTGAGCGGTACAGCTACATGGGCGCCAATCGGGTGAGTTTGAACGTGACGCTGTTCCAGGCCGACGGGGTGATCCAGCTCTTTGCCGCCACCACCGGCGGCAGCCAGGCGATGTTCTTCAAGGTGAACACCTTCGGCGAGGAGGCGTTTTTGGACAAGCTGATCGAGCTGTTCGACTAGCGCCCACGCTTTTCGCCCCCAGCAAATCCCAACTGCCCCGTGGAGGGTCCCTCCACGGGGCTTAAAATTTGCCGGGCAGAAAAAATATTCGGGAAAAGAAAAATTTTGCTCAAAATGCTATGGTCTTTCCCCGGAAGCTGTGCTAAAATAAATAATTTAGCCTGCTTTCCATTCATCGAACACCTCATCCACATGGAACGGCAGGACAAGGTCCCCCGGAAATTCCGGGGGACCAGGTTTTTCCAGCGCCGTCTGTTCGCATCATGAAAACACTTGCAAATTTCCATCTTTTTGGGTATAATATCATGGAATTTTGTAAAATTTTGGGAAAGGCGGTGAGCCGCATGGCGATGTTACCATATGGCGACTGGATCAGATACAGGCGGAAGATGTTGAAGCTGTCCCAGGAGGATCTGGCGGACGGCATCTGCGCGGTAACGACTCTGTCCCGCATTGAAAACGGATCGCAGCAGCCGTCGCTGAGCATATTGGAGGCACTGTTGGAGCGGCTGGGCTTCTCAAATACCTTTCTGGACAGCTACGTCAGCGAGAAGGCGTTTTACCTTCACGAATTGAAATTCCAGATCCGACAAGCGTACATTATCGGCGATGTTGCCGAGGCGAAGAAGCTGCTCCTAGAATTTGAGAAGGACTGCCCCGATACGCCTGTCAACAAGCAGTTCGTCCTTCTATATCATACCATTTTTTACGCCTC
>CANRHF010000105.1 GCA_947630345.1 uncultured Oscillospiraceae bacterium
CGTCCGGAGCTCTCCGGGGCGTCTTTCCCCGGTAACCCCCGGGCCCAGAGTACCTCCGGCCCGTCGATGCCCTTGATGGAGGCCAGATCGATCAAAAGACAGTCCCTTCGGCAGTGGACCCGCTGTTCTTGGGAGATCACGGGGGCGGGGACGGTGTTGAAAACAGCCCGGTAGCGCAGCAGATTTCCGCCCAGCGCTTGGGTCTCCACCGCACCGTAGCCCAGGGCGTAGAGCATGGCCCGGTCCGCGGGCTTCCGGGCGGCCACGTCCACCCGGGCCCCCATGGATTTCAGCAGGGACGCCAGGCATTTCCCGATCCGCCCCCACCCAATCACCAGTACCGGGCAGCCGGTGACAATGACGGGAAGTTTCGCAAGGGCCAGCTTGACGGCGCAGTGGGCGGTAATGGCGGCGTTTTCCGCTAAGTAAGCCTCGTCCTTTAAAAAATCGATGGTTTTCCGGCCTGCCAGGGCCGGATGGTCCAGATTTCCCCCCAGAACGGTGACATTTTCCGGTAGCCCCATGAGCAGCTCTTCCAAGGCACCGCCACCTTTCAGATTTCCGTCCGCCTGAAAGCTGGGGACCTCCAGCAGCAGATGGGTCACCTCCGGCCCAGGGCCAGACGCCACCCGGCAGCCCCGTTCCTCCAGCGCCCGGGCCGCGGCGGCCAGGGCGGGGGAAGCGCCGGCGGGAAAAAACACGGATTCACCCATAAGAATCCTCCTTTCCTGCCAGATTATGATGGGACTTCCCCGGAGGTGAAAGGAAAATCCCGGCGCTTTACGAAACGCCGGGATCAAAATAGACGGCTTTCAACTTCCAACGGTGATGGCGCAGTCCTCGCTCCCAGTCCAGAGGAGCTGATAGCGCCGGGCGGCGGAGAGGGCGGTGAAGACCCCCTCCGTCTTGCCGCTGCCTAGCTCCAGGTAGCCGATCTCCGCGCCGCCCTGGGTCCGATCCTTCAAAACGACCGTGCCGGAGGCGGTTTCTCCGGAGAGGCGGACGGTGATTCTGGTGGAATTGGTGTAAAAAACGCTGCTTTCCAATTCCTCCGCCGAAAGGGTCACGGCGCCGCCTCGCAGGTCGTAAAGCCGGTCTTCCCACAGCCGGATGATTCCGCCGCCGTTCCGGTCATCCTGCTCCAGCCGAAGCCCTGTTCCTACTAGGGTACAGGTGTAGGAGTTGGCCCACCACGGTTCCGCGGTGCCGGCGGGGTTGCAGGTGATGTAGAGCGTACCGCTTGCCACGATCTTGTCCCCGTTTTTTACCTCAAAACGGATCATATCCTCCGCTGCTGGCATTCCATCCCGCCAGGGTACCCAGTAGAGCCGGTGGCCGACCGGGAGCCGCAGAGTGGCGCCCCCGGGCTGGCCCTCCCCGTCAAAATCCACCAGTTGGCCGGAGAAACAGTCGGCGGTGATCTGGGTGTAGTCCATGTCGAAGGAGAAGGGGAACCCGGGCAGAACCGAGGACAACATGGGGGTGCTGTACCACTGGGCCGTGCCCATCTGCTCCTCGGGAACCAAAGAGTAAATGCTCCACAGGAAGCGGCTGCCATCGGGATTTCGGCCTAGGGTGCCCAGCCACAGCGCCCCGTCCGGGCTCAGAAGGAAGTGACTTTCATCCAACGGCAGGTATCCAATTTGCCGGTAGAGCGCCTGGATCGGGATCACGGACTCCTGAATGAGAAACAGCCCGGCCCATTCTTCTTCGGAGTAGGGAAAGTCCGTATATTCCCAGCTCTCCACCGGAATGGAGGTCTGACCATCTCGGCCATCCAGGCTTTCGCCGCTGTTCCCTATCACGCTGCCGCTGCCCCGGTAGACCATGGTAAATGCGTCCTGCTCCACCAGATACCGGAAGCCGGAGTCGGCAAAGGGCGCCTCGCTGCTAAGAGGGGACATATACAGGCACTGCCAGGACACATAGGCCCCGCCGGGGACTTGGCCCAGGGCTGCTGTATCAGGGGTTTGCTTTTCTGCCGGCGGATCTGTGAGCAGGCACACGGCGGCGATCCCCGCTCCGAGCAGGGCCAGGAGCAGGACCCAGAAGGCGGGCTTTTTGTAGTTCATCACATTTTTCACCCTTTGTTTCACCCCCACTTCCCCAAAGGCCAGGGGGCAGGCCGCCACCCGGAACCGCCGGACGGTACAGCGCAGCAGCGCCCGGGAATATCCCCGCCGGTCCTCCGGGGAGAGGGCTTGGACCACCTTTTCATCGCAGGCGGCCTCGATATCCCGGCAGAGAAAGCAGTAGGCGATCCACAGCAGAGGATGGAACCAGTAGACGGACAGCAAAATGAACCCCAGGGGCTTCCACCAGTGGTCCCGGCGGCGGATGTGGGCCTCCTCGTGGGCCAGGACGTAATCCCGCTCCGGGGCGTCCAGGTCGTAGGGCAGGTAGATCGCCGTCCGGAACAGCCCCAGCACGAAGGGGGAGTCTACCCGCTCACTCTGGAAAATAGTTCCCCGGAGCCGGGTGGCGGTGGCCAACCGGCGTTCCAGAAGCAGAAAACTGATCAGGGCGTAGAGCAGCATCCCCGCCGCGCCCACCGCCCAGACCCAGGTCAGGACCTGGAGCCAGGACACGCCCTCATTTCCGCCAGCCGGAGAGGCGAGGGCCCCCGCCAGCGGGGCGTTGGCCCAGGTGCCCGGGGCGGCGACGCCGTTGTGGATCACCGGTGGGGCGGCGGGGATTGCCGTCCAGGCCGGGGGCATCAGGCTCAGGGGGCTTTCAATGGACACCGGGCACGCCAGCCGCAGCCCCACCAGCCCCCAGAGGAGGCAGTGGACCCACTTGGGCGCCCGCCGGAACACCAGCCGCAGGGCAAGCACCGCCAAAACCAACCATCCGGCGGCGAGGCTGAGATCCACCAATTTCAAAAACACCGCTTCCATGGCGCTACCCCTCGATGATCCTTTGGATCTCGTCGATCTGCTCCTGGGTCAGCTCCTGCCGCCGGGCAAAGGCCGCCAGAAAGGCGGGGAGGGACCCGCCGAAGGTCTTTTCCAGCATTTCGTCCATCTGGGCCACCTGGACCTCCTCCTGGCTGACCAGGGAGGTGACCACAGCGTGGTCATTTTTCAGCACGCCCCGGTCGGACAGGCGCTTGAGAACCGTGTAGGTGGTGCTTTTCCGCCAGCCCAGCTCCTCCTGGCACAGCCGGGCCAGCTCCCGGCTCTCCACCGGCTCAGTGCGCCAGAGAATGCGGCAGAAGCGGTACTCGCTTTCAAAAATCTTGGGTGTGGACATCCCCCATGCCTCCATTCTAATGTGTTAGACTGATGAAAACAGTCTAACACATTAGACCAGCAATGTCAAGCCCGTAATACTTGATTTTTTTCTCCTGTGGGATTATAATGATAAAAAGGAGGGAGATCGATGCAGCGGGTTGGATTTATTCACGATATGCTGGATGTGAAGCTGCTGATCCTGTTTGTCACGGCCCGGTCCAATTATCCCATGACCTGTCAGCAGGTCTACGAGGTGTGCTATCAGGACGACTGCCTGAGTTATTTTGACGTCTGTACCGCCCTGCCGGAGATGGTCAAATCCGGTCACTTGTCCCTGGTGGGGGAGGATGCTTACCAGATCACGGAGAAGGGCCGCTCGGACGGGGCGTTGACGGAGGACGGCATCGCCTATCCCGTGCGCCAGCGGGCGGAAGCCGCCGTGGCCCGGTTTAACCGTCAGGTGCGGCGGAGCAGCTTTGTCAAGACCCAGTCGATTCCTCGGGAGAACGGCGATTATTCGGTGATCATGTCCCTGGACGATGAGAAGGGGAATCTGATGACCCTGGAGCTGCTGGCGCCGGACAGCCGCCAGGCCGTCCGGCTGGAAAGGCTGTTTGGAAAAAAGGCGGAGGCGGTTTACAGCCTGGTCATGACGGAGCTGCTGGACGACCAGGAGGAAGAGGAATAATTCACAAATTTCCCCCTTGTCGGTTTGGAAAAATTGTGGTATAGTTATGATACGCCAAAGGCGAAAGAAAGGAGCTGCCGAATATGAAATTCCAATATAGTGAGAAGAAGGTCAAGCTGCCTGCCAAGGTACACGCCTACGCCGAGAAGAAGGTCATGAAATTGGGCCGGTACTTTGAGGACAATGCGGAGGCGCTGGTGGTCTTTTCCGTTGAGAAAAATCAGAACAACGTGGAGCTGACGGTCCACGGGGCCGGCACCTGGTTCCGTGCCCATGAGAGTACTTCGGATATGTTCGCTTCCATCGATGCCGCTGTGGGCACCATCGAAGGGCAGATCCGGAAGAATAAGACCCGCCTGGCCCGCCGTCTGCGGCAGGATGCCTTTGTCCGGAGCGTGGACGAGAACGAAACCTCCTTCGCCGCCGAGGAGCCGGAGGAGGAGCTGCACATCGTCCGGCAGAAGCGGTTCTATTTCCGCCCCATGACCCAGGAGGAGGCGGTGCTGCAAATGAACCTTTTGGAGCATAGCTTCTTTGCCTTCCGGGATCAGGATAACGACGGCGCCTTCGCCGTGGTCTACCGCCGGAACGACGGCGGTTACGGCGTCATTGTGGACGCCGAATAAACTAAAAATACCGGCCCGGGCTTGCGCCCGGGCCTTTTGCTGTTTAAATGGATTCGGCGTCCGTCGTATGCACGTACATCCGGCTGTCTGTTTCCTCTCCGTCGCCTCGGACGGGGCAGAGGTAGCGCCAGCCGTACCGCTCGTAAAACGAGTCGTGGCCCGTGAGTAGGTACAGCGTGTTTATTCCCCGGCGGGCCATGTCGGCGCAGGTAAATTTCAGCAGCGCCCCGGCTACCCCTTGGCAGCGCCGGTCCGGCTCCACATAGACCGCGCAGACATTGGGCGTCAGATCACGCCGGGGATGGAAGTCGTTTTCGATAACCCCCAGGCCGCCGATGATTCGCTGCCCCTCCCGGGCGACGTACCACTCCGGCACGGGACCGGGGCCATGAAGACACGCATCCATGCTCTCCAGATAGGCCTCCAGGGGAATGCCCCATTTTTCGTGGAACCACCGGGCCATCCCTTCCTTTTGGGCGGGATGATCGGAGAGGCGGTAAATTTTATAGGTTAACATAACTATTCCTTTATAACGTAACAGGTTTTAATCCCATAGTAGCGGAAGCAGTCCAGGGTCTCCCGGTCCAGCCGCTCTCCAGGCACGGCGGGCAGCACCGCCGGGGGACAGGTCGCCGCCAGCTGGCCCAGCACCCGCCCGAAGCACTCATCCAGAGGCAGCTCCTGGGTGGGGCAGAGCAGCGCCTCCCGCAGGGAGCAGACCTTCTCCGGCCGCCCAAGGGGCGGGGGAAGCTCCCGCACCGGTTCCCGCCTGGGAACCGCTTTCAGAGCCGCAACGGCCCGCTCCAGGCCCTGTAACCCCACCTCCGGGGTGAACATCATCACCAGGTGTTCATTATCCGCCAGCTCGCAGACGATGCCCTGACCAGCCAGGAGCGCCCCCAGAGCCTCCCCGGTGTAGCCATAACTCTGGGGCGCCAAGGTCAGCTTCATGGGCTCCTGGCCCACCAGTTGGAAGCCGGCCCGGGCCAGCGCCCCCTTGGCGGCGTCCAGAGCGGCGGCAAAGGCCGCCAGACGGGCGGGGTAGTCCCCGGACAGGTAGGCGTTGGCCCGGTCCAGGGACTGCAAAATGAGATAGGACGGGCTGGTGGTGGCAAACAGGGCCATGGCCCGCTCCGCCTGGGCCGCCAGCCATTCCTGCAGGGCGGGGGAGAGGTGCAGATATGCCCCGCCGGTGAGTACCGGCAGGGTCTTGTGGGCAGAGTCGCAGCAAATGTCCGCCCCCAGAGCCAGGGGATGCCGGTTCTCCGGCAAAAACCGGAGATAGGCCCCGTGGGCGTTGTCCACCAGCAGCAGGGTCCCCCGGTCATGGCAGACCTCGGCCAGGGGCTTTAGGTCCGCCTGATTTCCCAAATAGTCCGGGCTGGTCAGATAGACCGCCGCCGCCGGATTTCTTTCCAGCGCCTCCGCCAATTCCTCCGCCGTGACGGCGCAGGAGAGCAGATTCTCCCCATAGAGCCAGTCCACCTCCAGCCCCAGCAGGGCGGCGGCGGAGAGGAAGCTCTTGTGGGCGTTCCGCCCGGCTAAAACCCGGGGCCTTTTCCCCGTCTCCTGGGCGTATTGCAGGGCCAGATACCCCATGGCCCGGATGCACAGGCTGGACCCCTCAGTGGAATACAACGTCCGCCCCGCCCCAAAAAGAGATGCGGCGATGGCCTGGCTCTCCGCCAGGACCCCCTGGGCGTGGTACAGCACGTCCGCCCCGGGAATTTCCGTGATGTCCAGGGCCTCGGGGCCCAGTGCCGCCACGCCCTTGTGTCCCGGCACATGGAGCCGCAGGGGAGACGCCTGGGCGTAGCGGGCCACAAAATCGCACAGAGGCGTCATGCTCATGGCTGCTCCGCGGCCTTGGCCGCCTCCAAATAGATGGCGCACTCCATCCGCTTTTTGAACAGCTCACAGCCGTAAGGGTAAATGCCCTGAATTTTCCCGGAAAAGTGGTAGGCGTTGGCGGCGCAGCCGCCGGCGCAGTAGAGCTTGGCCCAGCAGTCGGCGCACTCCGGGCGGGCGTAGACGTTGCAGGCGGCAAATTCCGACCGGACGGCGGTATTGGTGACGCCGCTCCAAATATCTCCCAGGCGGAACCGCTCCTCCCCCACAAATTGGTGGCAGGGGTACAGATCCCCCCAGGGGGTGACG